>CAMSEJ010000070.1 GCA_947057405.1 uncultured Roseburia sp. | reverse complement strand
AAATAAAGGACTTCTACGAGTTTTTCTTTTGTATCAACACAATAGTCTCCACATGCACCGTCTGCCCAAACTGATCCACCGCCCGCACTCTCTCCACCCCATATCCCCCGTCGCAAAGCTTCCGCAAATCTCTCGCCAGCGTCGCGGAATCGCAGCTTACATACACAATCCGCGACGCCTGCAGCCGTATCATCGTTTCAATACAATTCGCATCGCACCCCTTCCGAGGCGGATCCACTACAATTACATCAGGATGCCGCATTTCCTCTGACAATGCGGTCCCTGCCGGCAGGATATCATTCCCCTCCTGCGTTCCCATCCCATAAAACGCCGGCAGGACTTCCTCCGCCTTTCCAAGGAAAAATTCCGCATTGGATATTCCGTTTCGCCCGGCATTCTGCCTGGCATCCTCAACGGCCTGCGGCACGACTTCAACACCATACACCTGCTTCGCATACCTGGCCAAAAACAGGGAAATCGTTCCGATCCCGCAGTAGAGATCCCAGACCGTTTCCGTTCCCGTCAGGCCTGCATACTCCAAAACAAGAGAATACAGCTTTTCCGTCTGCACGGGATTCACCTGGTAAAATGACTGCGGAGAAATCCCGTATACGGTCTTATCCCCAATCCTGTGAAAATCTGACGGATCCCGCAGGTACAGCGCATCCGTAATCCCGGGCTCCCCCCAGATTACTCTTGTGTGTTCCCCCAGTATCACATTCGTATCTTTTGTATTCGTATTCAGCGAAATGCTTTTCATCCCCTCTATGGCGCAGAGCCTTTCCACCAGGGTCTGTTCCGCCGGCAGGCGCCTGCCTTTGGCTATAATGCATACCATGACCTCTTTTGAGTCGAACCCATACCGAATCAAAACATGGCGGATCCATCCCGTTTTTGTCCCTTCCTCATATGCGGATACGCCAAATTCCTTCATATAATCCAGCACAGCATGCAGCACGTCCTCATTGACTGGCACGCCCAGAATACAATTGGTATTTGCGACAATATGATGTGTTCTGCCTGCATAAAAACCTGCCACAACCGAGCCCGAACCGTCTGTTCCGATTGGAAACTGCGCTTTGTTGCGGTAGGCAAACGGTTCCTCCATACCTACGATCGGCTCCATCACGCGATCCGTGAAAAGCTCTCCGAATCCTCCGATACGTATCAGATGTTCCCGAACCTTTTTCTGTTTAAACGCAAGCTGGCTCTCGTAACTCATCTGCTGAAGCTGACAGCCGCCGCAGGCGCGGGCATAAATACAACGGGGCTCCACCCGGTTCGGTGAAGCCTCCTTTATTTCTGTCAGGCGCGCATAGCCATAGCTCTTTTTTAATTTCATAATCCTGGCCGTTATTGTGTCTCCGATGACGGCATCCTTGACAAAAAATGCCATGCCGCCGTATCTGCCAATCCCCGCTCCGTCCGCGCCCATATCCTCTATTTTCAATTCGATTAAATCATTTTTCTGCATATCTGTCCTACTTACCGGTCTTGCGAATATTAGACTCTAACAGCCGGTTATATCCCAGCCATTCCGTATTCCCTTCCGGTATATTTGCAAATGCCTCTTTTAAGGTTTCCATTTTCGCATCCATATTGTCTGCAAAATTCAGCGCTACGGCTTCAACCAACGCCGGTTTTTTGGGTGATCCAAACTCCAATTCTCCGTGATGCGCCAGGATACAGTGCTTTAACTCATTTCCCAGGCGCGCCGGGAAATCCGGAATCTGCCGGATGCGCCCGCCGATCCACTCCGTCCCAATCACAATATGGCCTATCAGCTGCCCTGCGTCCGTATAGTCATTGGCGGGAAACGCCGAGAGCTCTTCCATCTTCCCGATATCGTGAAACATAGCCGCCGTCAGCAGAAGATCGCGGTTTAAAATCGGATACTGTTTGCAGAACGCTTCGCAAAGCGCCGTTACCCCAAGCGTATGCTCCAGCAATCCGCCCACAAATCCATGATGCACCGTTTTTGCCGCGGAATGGAATTTAAAGCGTTCTTCAAATGCTTTGTCTTCCAGGAAAAACGAAGACAGCAGCTTCTGAAGGTACGGATTGGCAATCGTTTTTATATAACCCTTCAATTCGTCATACATCTGCCCGGTATCCCGCTCACTGACCGGCAGATAATCTGCCGGATCGTATTCTCCCGGCTGCGCTTTACGGACCCGTTTCATGTTCAGCTGCAGCGCCCCCTGAAAGCTGGTCAGATCACCGGTCACGCAAATATAATCCAATACGCCAAAATCATCAATCCCGTTGGAACCCGGTTCCCATATTTTCGCGTCCAGCATACCTGTTTTGTCCTGTAAAATTACGTTTTCATAAGGCTTTCCGTTTTTGGTAAGCGCTGACTGCTTGTATTTGCAGAGAAAAATCTCATTGATCTTTTCTCCTTCCCGGAACGTTTCGATATATTTCATAACTGTTTCGCTGCTTTTGCAGCTTCTCCTTCCTGTTCGATCTATTCTGTTTAATGCAGTATGCCTGCCGCCACCGCGCATGTTACTTCCAGATACTGGTCCATTCCCTGCCTTTTTACCACTACATCAACGGTTTGTCCGGGTTCCAGGGAAAGTACCTTTGTTTCGTAAGCTTTTACCGAAGAAATTTCTTCCCCGTCCATCTTTACAATCACATCGCCTCCCTGCAGCCCTGCTGCCAATGCCGGCGAATCCAATACCGTTTCTTTGATGTAAACCCCTTTTGGCAGGTCATATTCTTCCGCTATCCGGTCCGTAACGGTTACCACCTTTAATCCCAGATACGGAATATCCCTGCCGTTTGACAGCATTTCGATCAGTTTCTTTAAATCAGAAACCGAAATGGCAGTCAATGTATTGTCTTCTCCATTCCCGCTGTAATCCTGCATAACCAGGCCTATAATTTCGCCTTCCAGATTCAGAAGTACACCGCTGCTGCTGCTGCTCCCGACAATATCTGTCGTAAATACGGTAAATGTCATGTCTGCCGTTTGAATCACATTTCCGACCGAAGTGATGTTTCCTGTCCCAATCGAATAATTCATTCCTAACGGGCTTCCGATTGCTATGGCGACATTCCCCTGAGATACCGCCCTGGAATTGCCCAGAACCGCATAGGAAATCCGGCTTTTTGTACTTTCATCCAACTGTGTAAGCGCCACTGACAGTATCGCAATCCCGGTATTGCCGTCATACTTTTTCAGGGATGCAGCAACCGTCACTTCATCAATAAACGTTACCCGAAGCGCTTCTGCTTCCTGCACCACTTTGTGCTCGGTCAGAATCAAAAGCTCGCTGCCATTATCTCCGATAATGATACCCGAAGCCTGGCCGTTGCTCTCGTATGCATTATTGTACCAGTCCGTATCGCTCATCACGCCGGTAACGGTGACTACCGAGCGGTTTGCTTCTTTTCCGATTGCATAAATTTTATTCTGCAGCATCTGGTAATCAGACAATTCCAGTTCTTTTACTGCGTCCGGATCTTCCTGCGGCTCTTTTAGAGCAGCCTCCGTTCTCTCCTGTGTATCCGCAGGCTCTTGCGTATCCGGCGCAACGGATTCCGTCCCCCAGTCGTCCTCCGGAATCGAAATGGTCGGATCCTCTTTTGGATGAAGCCAGTTCTCCATAATGGGACGCATTGCGGTGAATACAAAACACGCCACCATGCCAAATAGTACAGCAAGCCCCATTGTATAAATGCCCTGCCTCCATAATCTCTTTTTATTTACCGGCTTTTCAATTATCTTTTCTTTCAGAAATGCAAACTCTTCCTTATTTTCTGCCGCCATACCATTTCTTCTCCTTACTTATTCGGTATGAACCGCCGCTGTGCCGGGGATGCAAGCGGCGGTGAATCACTTGCCTATTCTTTATTATACGAGGAATGAGTTGGGGATGCAAGAATTTATTTTGTTTGTTGTAGGATTTGGGGATGAGGAGGATAAGTGGTAAGGATCCGTCAGCCAGAGGGCAGGGGATGCGGCGTTCGCTGTGTAACAGGATGAAGTGGCTCTAAAGTATCCCGTTTATGTACCTGTATGCTGACGCAACCGCCGGAAATGCGCCGTCCATGGCGCATTCCGCCTTGCCCTGCCATCCGTGGCAGGGCATTGCTGGAGATCGAACGGGATTCTTAAGAGCCACTAAATCCTGTTATAAGGCGAATGCCGCATCCCCTGCCCTCTGGCTGACTGCTGCTTTGGCAAGCTTTTAGATGTGCTTTAAGAGCAGCTTTGAGGCTGCGTTGACCGAATTCGGTACAAATCCCGTACTAAGTAGGGCGTGCAGATGACGGGAATGATTTTTCAAATACATTTTTAGGATCTTACCCATGAATAGCGCAAGCTAAAAGAGGTTGTGGCAGACGGCCCTTCCCGTCTGCCACAACCTCTTTCCGGCGGCGTTTTGCCGGTTAGACGTCTGCCCTGTGTCTGTATGCTGCCAGTAACTCAGATAAATTCTGAATCTCTTCCGGCTTTGTCGCCCAGCTGGTCGCGATCCGCACTACGGTGTGCGTATCGTCGTATTTTTCCCAGAACCCGAATTTGACGTCCCTGCTTATCCGTTCCATCTGCCCGTTTTCCAGGATAATAAAGATCTGATTCGTTGGCGTATCTATAAAAAAGCGGTAGCTGTTTTCCCGGAGTGTCTTGCGGAGCGCATTTGCCGTCTCAATTGCATTCCGGCTGATTTTGCGGTACAAATCATCGGTGAAGAGCGTGTCAAACTGTATGCCCAGCAGCCTGCCTTTTGCAAGCAGCGCCCCCTGCTGCTTTATCATGGTAAAGAAATGTGCCGGGGCTTTTTCCGGAAATACGACTGCTTCCCCGCACAATGCCCCAACCTTTGTTCCGCCGATATAAAATACGGACGTATAGACGGCCAGATCGGCCAATGTGACATCCGTTCCGTCGCTTGCCAGCCCGTACCCCAGCCTCGCCCCGTCTAAAAACAGGGGCAGCTCGTACCGGCTGCATACGGCGGAAATTTCTGCCAGCTCCTGCCTGGTATACAGCGTCCCGTATTCGGTCGGATGGGAAATGTAAACCATGCCCGGAAATACCATATGCTCGTGGTTTTGATCCGCATAATAATCTTTAAGATATTCCCGCAAAGCATCCGCCTGAATTTTACCTTCTTTATGCGGCAGCTCTAAGACCTTATGCCCCGTGTACTCAATTGCCCCGGCTTCATGGCATCCGATATGGCCCGTAGACGCCGCCAGAACGCCTTCGTACCGTTTCAGCATTGCCCCGATTACAACGGCATTCGCCTGTGTCCCGCCCGCCAGAAAATAAATATCCGCGCCGGGACAGTCGCAGGCTCTGCGGATTTTTTCTTTTGCCGATTCGCAATACGGATCCGTCCCGTATCCGGATACTTTTTCCATGTTGGTATCCGTCAGCTTCTGCAGAATGGCAGGATGCGCCCCTTCACAATAATCATTTTCAAAATATAACATGATAATCTACTCCTCCTTGAGCGTGTTTGAAAAATCATTCCCGGCAGGCGGTTTCTATTGCAGATAAATTTCATTAAAATAATCATTCAGCTTCGCCAGCGCGTATATTAATACCGTAGTTTCATGTTCTCCTACTCCGCCTTTGATATGCGCGATCATATTTCGGTGAAATTTCTCATGATGCCGGTAAGCGCGGCGCCCTTTTTCTGTCAGCAGCACAAACACGACCCGCTTATCCTTTTTTCCGCGCTCCCGTATCACATATCCTTTTTCTGAAAGACCGTCCATGGATTTTGTCAAGGTACCCGTCGTAACAGACATCAGCTTTGCCACCGTGGACATACTTTTCGGTTCCTTCACCCCGACCGCTTCCAGAATATGCATATCATTTACGCTGATATCCTTGAACTCGGGCGTAATCAGCCACTTTTCCTCAATTTCCATGATATTTTTAAAAAGCCTTACCAAAAGCTCATTTAAAACTTCATCCATACCGGATTTCTTTTCCCGCTCCATGATTCCCTCCATGCCTTTGACGCAGCTTACCATATCAGAACAGACGCCCCCCAGGTAAGCCCCGCCCCGAATCCGGCAAGAACAATCTTATCTCCCTTATGCAGCATGCCGCGCCGGTTTACGTCGTCTAACAGGATCGGTACGCTCCCCGCGGAAATATTCCCGCAGGATGCAAGGTTTGTCGGGAATTTTTCCATCGGAACCTTTAAACGTTTGGAAACGGATTCGATAATGCGGATATTGGCCTGGTGTATCAGGAACAGATCGATCTCCGAAACGGCAAGCCCTGCCTGCTCCACAGCCTCCATAATGGCTTTCGGCACGGTGCGCACGGCGAATTTATACACTTCCTGCCCGTCCATGGATACAAAAGGCAGCGCCGTGCTGTTTGAAGCATACGGATTGTTGATTTTCCGGCCGCCGCAGCTAAGCACGCCGCCCCTTGCGCCGTCGGATCCCTGTACGCTGCTTAAAATCCCGCCGTTTTCATCCGGACAGACAACCGCCGCCCCGGCGCCGTCACCGAATAAAACACAGGTAGAGCGATCATTCCAGTCCATAAGCTTCGAGAGAATTTCCCCGCCGACAACCAGGATATTTTGGTACTGCCCGCTTCTGATATAGGCGTCGGCTGTCTGCAGCGCAAACAAAAATCCGGCGCATGCCGCGTTAATGTCAAACGCAACGGCATGATCTGCACCAAGCTCCCGCTGCAGTTCACACGCCAAAGACGGCAGGACATTATCCGCCGAAATCGTACCCGCCAGAATCATATCCAGATCTTTGGCGCAAATTCCGGCCTCTTCTAACGCCTGTGATGCTGCCGCCGCCGAAAGTTCAGCCAGCGTTTCGTCCGTCGCCAGATGCCGTGCGGCAATTCCCGTGCGGCTTTTAATCCACTCGTCCGAGGTATCCATAATTTTGCTCAAATCCTCATTGCTTACTACCCGTTTGGGAAGCGCGCTCCCCGTACCACATATTCTGGTTTTCATCTATATTTACTCCTATATTTGCAATCAAAAAGCCTTATCGCACAGAACCACGGCACGGTTAAAAGCTGCGGAACCGCTTGTAACGCGCTTCTGCCAGACTGTCTCTGTCCATATTGCTGTATTTTTCCAAAAACTTTCTCATATGGTGCTTCATAAACATGGAAATATCGTGCAGGGCATCCTGATCCGCGCCGCCGTATTCCGGTATAATCTTCTCCACAACATTTAAACGGTACAAATCCTGCGCCGTAATCTTCATGACATCCGCTGCCTCTTTTGCACGCTTCCCGTCTTTCCAGAGGATCGAGGCAAAGCCTTCCGGGGAAAGAATGGAATACGTGGCGTTTTCCATCATCCAAACCTCGTTGCCGACTGCAAGCGCAAGTGCGCCGCCGCTGCCGCCTTCTCCGATCATCAGACACAGAATCGGTACGGTAAGGCCGGACATTTCATACAGGTTCCGCGCAATTGCCTCGCCCTGCCCGCCTTCTTCCGCCTCCATGCCGCAAAACGCACCGGACGTATTGACAAAACAAATCACCGGACGGTTAAATTTTTCCGCCTGCTTCATCAGACGAAGCGCCTTCCGGTAGCCTTCCGGAGACGGCATCCCGTAATTGTGACGCATACAATCCTTCAAATCGCGGCCTTTATGCACGCCGATTACCGTAACCGGCTGCCCGTCTAACGCGGCAATCCCCCCAACAACCGCCGGATCGTCCCGAAACAGGCGATCGCCGTGCAGTTCCATAAACCCGTCAAAAATTTCGTCTATATAATCCACGGAAGACAGCCTTCTGACGTCGCGTACCGCCTTCACCTTATCCCAGGCATTCATCATCTTGCTTTTTGCGCTGCGCTCCTTCATCAGTTCGCTTGGCAAAAACTTCTTTTCCGATTCCGTCTCAAAATTGGCATACCCTTCTTTTTGCCGGTGCAGCTTTAAAATCCGATACAGCGTCTTTTTCAGATCCTTCCGTTCCACAATCGCATCCACAAATCCGTGCTCCAGCTGAAACTCTGCCCGCTGGAAGCCTTCCGGCAGCTTCTGCCCGATGGTCTGTTCAATCACGCGCGGCCCGGCAAACCCGATCAACGCTCCCGGCTCCGCTAAAATTATATCACCAAGCATTGCAAAGCTCGCCGTTACGCCCCCGGTCGTCGGATCGGTCAGAACCGGAATATACAAAAGCCCCGCATCGGAGTGTTTTTTCAGTGCGGCAGAGGTTTTTGCCATCTGCATCAGAGAAATAATTCCCTCCTGCATCCTGGCGCCGCCGGAACAGCAAAACAAAATCACCGGAAGGCGTTTTTTCGTCGCAAGCTCCACCGCCGAAGCAATTTTCTCACCGACTACATGCCCCATACTGCTCATTAAAAACCTTGCGTCACAGATTCCGAGCACAACCGGTTCCCCGTAAATTTTTGCTTCCCCGACCGTTACGGCCTCATGAAGCCCTGTTTTTTCCTGCGCGGCGGTGATTTTTTCCTCGTAACCCGAAAAATCCAGCGGATTGAACGATTCCATTTCATCAAACCAGGGTTCAAAGCTCTTTTGATCCGCAACCATCCTGATCCGGTTTGAGGTACGCACGCGAAAATAGCTTCCGCACTCATAGCAGACATATTTATTTGCCACAACCTCTGATTTAACCAGTTCTTTTTTGCAGGAAGGGCATACAATCACGTCCGTCGGATCCTTCTCTCGTTCTCTCTCTTTTTCCTTAATTGTGATGAATTTTTTTCTTTTTAACAATGATGCCATAATTTATTCTCCACTTCCAATCGCAAATGTCAGTTCCGCAGACGCAGCCAGTTTGCCGTCTACCTTCGCGGTTCCTCTTCCGATGCCAATCGGCCCTTTTTCTTTGATAATCTCAAGCTCCAGCGTCAGCACGTCGCCCGGTACTACCTTCTGTTTAAACTTCGCCTGGCTGATCCCGGCGAAATATGCCGTTTTTCCCTGATTCTCCGGCTTGCTTAAAATGGCAACCGCGCCTGCCTGCGCCATTGCTTCAATAATGAGAACGCCCGGCATAACGGGTTCGTTCGGAAAATGCCCGGCAAAAAAAGGTTCGTTGTACGAAACGCATTTTTTGCCGACGGCTTTTACGCCGGGGGTTAATTCCTCAATCGTATCCACCAAAAGAAACGGCTGACGATGCGGAATGATTTCCATAATTTGTTTTGTAGTTAGTTTTGACATGTTGATTCCTCGCTTTTTTGGTGTAGATTTGGGTGGTGGTGTGCATACGCCAGACAGAGGGCAGGGTATGCAGGCGGGTCTGTGTTCCTTGGATTAAGAGGGGCTAAAGTATCCCTTTTTGGTGTTCTGGTGCGGACGCAACCGCCACAAACGCGCCGTCCCTGGCGCGGTTGTGGCTTGCCCTGCCATCCGTGGCAGGGCATTGCTGGGTTGTGAGGGATACTTAAGCCCCTCTAAACCCAGTCACAATGCCCCGCCTGCATACCCTGCCCTCTGTCTGGCTACGCTTTCTCTAAATCTACGAGATCGGAAGAGCACACGTCTGAACTCCAGTCACATGGCATGATCT
>CAMSEJ010000069.1 GCA_947057405.1 uncultured Roseburia sp. | reverse complement strand
ACAGAGTATTCGGAACTTGCCGTCGACCACTTTCTGGGCGTATGCGCGGGATGGCTGGTCGGGCATACCCTGACGGAAGATCAGGCGATCGTCAACGGGGAAACGATAAAGCAGTGGGAAAATCTTTTGCCGGAGGAAGAACAGGCAGTGATGGGGCAGGATATTATCAGCCAGCTGCACAGTATGTTCCGGCTCAATTCAAGGCTGATCAGCAACTGCTACGGCGGGGAAAAGTTCGGGAACGGAATTTATTACCGCCTGATTTACAACACGAAAGAAAAAAAGAAATGGGAGTTTCTGCTGGTATTTGAGGAACAGCTGCTGATGAATACCATCGGCAGCATGATGGAGACAAAAGCCAAGACGGTAAACGTGATGCTGATGAATGTCGCCCGGTATACCGCAAGGCAGTTTGTAGAGCATATCAAAGCGCATTTTCCGGCTCTTTCGCATGCGGATGTAAAGGAAGAACAGCTTTTGACATATGATCAGTTCCAGAAGGTATTTGAAAAGCACAGCCCGCAGTTCAGCCTGCTGTTTGACACCGGAAAAGGTTACTTCGCCTTTTGCATGGCGACCGGCGATCTGCTTGCAAATGAGGACGGAGTTTCGATTATTACGGAAAATGCAATGGCGAAGGTGGAAAAATATTTGAGCCAAAATAAGGCCGAAAAAACGGCGGTAAACAGTAAAAAGAAAGTGCTTGTCGTAGACGATTCGGATTTTATGCTTGTGGCAATGCGGCAGATACTCGGCAGCGACTATGAAGTCCTGACGGCAACGTCCGGCCTGTCTGCATTCCGGAGCATTACGCTCGACCGGCCGGATCTGGTTCTTTTGGATTATGAAATGCCTGTCTGCAACGGAAGCCAGATTTTGGAAATGATCCGTTCCGAACAGGGATTTGCAGATATTCCGGTTATCTTTCTGACAAGCAGGGTCGATAAAGAAAGCGTCAGAAAGGTACTGGAACTTAAGCCGCAGGGATATTTGTCCAAGTCGCTTTCGCCGGAGCTGGTAAAAAAGGAAGTGGATCGTTTTTTTACGGCATAGCGAAAGATGCGAACCGTGTATTGGGCAGGATACGGCGCGCCGAACGGAACAGGCTTTCTAAAAAGAACCCTGCCAGCCGCATCTGACAGGGTTCTTTTTGAAATTTAAAATCGGAAATTGGAAATCGGATGAGTTTGGAGCGCGCCGGACAGGTCTATTGTTCCATCTGCCGCCCCAGAAATCCGGCTGCCGTAATGGCAAGCTTATGTTCGGTATCGCCCATCTGCCTCTGCTCGTTTTTATCCGAAATGACGACTGCGCCGATGGCGTCGCCCTGGCAGATAATCGTTGCGACAGCCTGGGAACACTGCTCTCCGGAATCGTCCAGTGTGATTTTGACAAACGACGCGTCATCCTTGTTGGCTACAAAATCTTCCCGGTTTTCAATGATTCCCTCCATCTGCTTGCTTAACGGCTTCCCGTCAAAATCCTTTTTGCCGTTGCCCGCGACGGCCACGACGTGGTCCCGATCGGTGATGCAGACCAGGTTGCCGGTGGTCTGCGAGAGGCTTTCCGCATATTGTCCGGCAAATTGGCTGAGTTCACCGATCGGGGAATATTTTTTTAAGATAATTTCTCCCTGCCGGTCGGTAAATATTTCCAGAGGATCCCCTTCCCGGATCCGCAATGTCCTTCTGATTTCTTTTGGCACTACAACTCTTCCCAAATCGTCTATTCTACGCACAATTCCTGTTGCTTTCATATTCAAGATTCCTCCATATTCTGTTTTCTATTGTATGGTAGTAGTATCTGTAAGCGAAGGAATTTTATACCTCGAAATGATTGTTTTTAAAGAAGCCCGGCCGAGGCGAGCGCCTCATCTACAACCTCCGTCATCATCAGGCTGTGCGCAAGCATTCGGTAGCAGGAGTCGAAATCCCGTTCCCGAAACTGGCGTTCAAATTCGGCGATTTCTTCCGTCAGCTGCCCGTTGTCCTCAAATTCGGCCAGGCAGGTTTTGGTCTGCCCTTTCATCAGCCATGCCTTTTTGGCGGAGCTGACCGGGCCGTCTGCCTGGATATAGCCGTCTTCTCCCTGGATTACGGCGCCGCAGGGGCTGCCGGAGTCTTTTGCGCCGGAGCAGACGGCATAAAAACCGTCGTATTGGAGGATTCCTACGCCGGAGGTATCAATTCCGTTATAGCCTTTGTTGGCATGGTAGGTTACCCGTTCGGGTTTTCCGAACAGCCCCGTGACAAAATGCAGGTTATACAGGTTGATATCATACAGGCAGCCGCCGGCGGTCTTTGGGTCAAATGCCGGCAGTATCCGGCCCTCTTTGTACTGCCCGTAGCGGCTGGAGGTTCTAGAATAGTTGCACTGCACCAGCTTTACCTGCCCGACCCCGGGCAGATTTTTTTGGATTGCCTGATACACGGGGGAATACGGAATTTTAAACGCTTCCCACAAAAACAGCCCGTTGTCCCGGGCGATCTGCGCCAGCTCCTTTGCCTCCGCCGCATGTACGGTAAACGGCTTTTCGCAGATGACATGTTTTCCCGCTTCCAGAGCCGCCTTTGCATACGGGTAGTGGACATGGTTGCTGATGCCCAGGTATACGGCGTCAATTTCTTTTTGCGCAAGAAACGCCGGGTAATCGGTCTGTACCTGCGGAATGCCGAATGTTTGGGCAAGCGCTTCCCCCTTTGAGCGGCTTTGCTCCCGGATGCAGAGGGACGGGATTTCTACCGAATCCAGTTCGGCCGCATCTTTTAAAAAACGCTCTACAATCATGCCGTTTCCGACAACACCTATTTTCATTTAGAATACCTCGCTTTCGTGTTATTTATGTGTGGTAAAGATTACTTTAGCATACTTGCGGAAGGTTTTCAAATCAGGGCTGTTCCGCCTCTTCCGGATCCGGTTCCCCCGCTTCCTCCCCCAGTGCGTCTTTGCGTATTTTCTCATACAGATCCATTTCCACATACGGCAAAAATTCCGCAGGCGTCAGCCCCTGGTGGCAGCCGTCCATAAAGGTATGCCAAATCTGCCCGGGATAAGACGAACCGGACAGCCCCGGCAGCTCGGCAGGCATATCGTACCCGACCCAGATTCCGGTCGTATAATAACGCGTATACCCGGCAAACCAGCCGTCCTTGTTGTCATTGGTCGTCCCGGTTTTCCCGGCGGAAGGCATGCCCGTCACCGCAAGCCCTTTTCCCGTACCTTCAGTGATGGCGGTCACAAGCATATCCGTTACCATGCGTGCCGCCGTAGTTTTATAGATTTTTTCCTCCTCCTGCACGGTAGAAAGGATTTCGTTACCGTCGGCGTCGGTAATCCGTATAATACAGGTCGGCGGACGGTAATCCCCGTCGTTTTCCAGAGCGGCGTAGGCGGACGTAAGCTCCACCGGGGATACGCCGTTGGTCAGCCCGCCCAGCGCGGAGGTCAGCCGTTCGTCTTCCCTGGAAATCCGTGCAAAATGCATGGCTTTTAAATAAGACAGCCCGATTTTGGGCGTAAGCTCGTCAAGGAGCTGCCAGGCAACCGTATTTTTGGAACGCGACAGGGCGCTGCGCAGGGTCATTTCCCCGCTGTAGCTGCCGTCCGCATTGGACGGACCGTCTTCGATATACCGGTCATTTACAACAGAATCCGGCGTATAGCCTCGCTCAAGCGCCGGGGCATAGGCAATCAGCGGCTTGATTGCGCTGCCGGGCTGGCGGTAGCTCTGGTAGGCGCGGTTTAAGGTATAGCCGGCAAAATCCTGGCTTCTGCCGCCTACAATCGCGCGGACATATCCGGTTTCATTGTCAATGCACACGCCCGCGCCCTGCAGCTTGTATACGCCTTCTTCGTTGACTTCCGTAAATTCGGCGAGCTGTCCGTCAATTGCCTGCTGCAGCATCTGCTGCATGGAAAGATCAAACGACGTATAAATCCGGTAGCCTGCCGTATACAGCTTTTTCTGAATTTCCGAATACATCTCATTGTAGCGTTCCGAATAATCATCCTTTTCGTCTGCCGTCCCAAACTCCGTCTGAAAACGGAACCCTTCCTGCTCCATTAAAAGGCGGATGGCACAGTAATAGGTATAGGTTTCCACGTAGTTGTTTTTTGTATGCTCCGGGCGGTTCAGGGTGATTTCCTCGGCTTTTGCCATCAGATACGCGCTTTCGGAAATCTGGCCGTCCTCCAGCATATTGCTCAGGATGCGGTCCCTGCGCCCTATGGTTTCCTCCAGATTGACAAGCGGATCGTAGAGCGTGGGGTTGTTTGGGATGGCGCACAAAAACGCAATCTGAGACAAATCCAGATCGGCGGCTTCCAGGCTGAAGTAGCCGATGCTTGCGGCCTGTATGCCATAGTAACCGTTGCCGAAATAAATATTATTCAGGTAAAATTCCAGGATCTGTGTTTTGCTGTATTTCTTTTCCAGCTCCGTTGCAAGGAACATTTCCTCCACCTTCCGCTGCCAGGTTTTGTCCTGGGTCAGAAAGATGGTCCGGGCAAGCTGCTGGGTAATGGTGCTGCCGCCCTGCGTGATCTTTCCGTTTTCAAGCATGGCCTTTGCGGCGCGGATAATGGCTTTGTAATCAATCCCGCTGTGCTGGTAAAATTTTTTGTCTTCAATGCTCACAATGGCGGCGCGGGCATCCGGCGGGATTTGGTCGTAATTTAAATAGTAGACGTCTTTTTCTCCTTTTAATGTAGAAATCGTATTGCGGTTTTTGTCGTATACGACACTGGTCTGCGCGGCGCAAAAGGTAGCGGGGGTAGATTCACGCGCAAATTTTATGGCCTCGGACTGCAGTTTCTGCACTTGCGCGGCGTAGCCGCCGTAATAGTAGTAGCCAAGGGCGGCGATAACCAGGATCATGAGTAAAAACTGCAGCTTTACAAAAAACCAGAACAGGCGGTATTTTTTCTTTTTCTTTTTTTTCTCTTTCATGGGGCTCCTTTGTGTACAGACATGATGTTTTTGTATATTTTACACGTTTTGAGGGAAGAACGCAACTTTTTGAGCGGGACACAAAAGGCATTGGGGAACAGCTCAGACTTCCGGCTTCATTGCTGCGGACTGAAGCTGCTGCGGCATTGGCACGCTTCATTTGGGGCCGATTTCAGATTGACAGCCGCTTTATTTTTTTTTATACTGAAATCAGAAACCAAAACGGTAAAAAGTATGAGGATAAGGAGAAGATAACATGAAAAAATACGGATTTGGTGTAGATATCGGGGGCACAACCTGTAAAATCGGACTGTTTGAAACAAACGGCACATTAATTGAAAAATGGGAAATTCCGACCAGGCGGGAGAATAACGGGGAGAATATCCTTCCGGACGTCGCAGCCTCCATCGCAACAAAAATGGTAGATCGTGAAATTTCCAAAACCGACATTCAGGGAATCGGAATCGGTGTTCCGGGTCCCGTTACATCCGAGGGCGTCGTGATGCGCTGCGTCAACCTCGGATGGGATGTCATCAACGTAGCGAAGGACATGACAGAACGCACCGGATTTCACGTAAAGGTCGGCAATGACGCCAACGTAGCCGCGCTCGGAGAAATGTGGCAGGGCGGCGCAAAGGGGCATAAGGACGTGGTAATGGTTACGCTCGGCACAGGTGTTGGCGGCGGCGTGATTATCGACGGCAAAATCGTAACGGGGTGCAAAGGCGCCGGCGGAGAAATCGGTCATATAATTATCAATGAAACAGAGGAAGAATGCTGCGGATGCGGCAGGAAAGGCTGTCTGGAGCAATATACATCCGCAACCGGGATTGTACGTATGGCAAAAAAACGGCTGGCAGAAACGGCGGATGAAACGACGCTGCGCACGGCCGAGCCTCTGACGGCAAAAGATATTTTTGACGCGGCAAAAGCAGGTGACGCCGTTGCGGACGAAATTGTGGAAGAGATGACAAGGCTGTTAGGCTGTGCGCTTGCAGATATTGCGTGCATTGTGAATCCGGAGGTGTTTGTCATCGGTGGCGGCGTGTCGAAGGCGGGCAGCATTATTACGGAACGGGTAAAGAAATATTTCAGCGAGAAAACATTCCACGCATGCCGGGACGCATATTTTGAACTGGCAACCCTGGGCAATGACGCAGGGATGTACGGATGCGTGCAGATGGTTTTGGAATAGCATTGGAAAAAGAGCGGAAAGCAGCCTGTTTTCAGAGGAAAGCAGGCTGTTTTTACTGCCGAAAACAGCTTATTGCTTCGGCAGAACGTGCAGAATAATTTTTCGCAATCCGGAAATACCTAAAATATGAAATACATCTGCCGGAAAGCATTTCAAACACGCTCCTGTACTCCATCTGGACAGGAATTGAAGTTTGGAGACACCTGCTTCAGCTTCTGACCGGATAGAGTACCCGGGAACAGAAAAAGGAGAACACTGATATGGACATACAAATCATCCTATCCCAAATGCTGATGCTCTTTGCCATGATGCTCACAGGATTTATCGTGTGGGTAATCGGATGGTTCGACGAGCCTGCATACCAGAAGCTTTCCAAGATCGTGGTCAATATATTAAACCCGATCCTGGTTTTAAACGGTGTTATGGGAAAAGACGCTTCCGGGGATATGTCCCTGATCCTGCAAAATTTAGGGTTTGTTGTCTTTTTTTATGCACTGTTGATCCTAAGCGGCTTTGGGTTCGTCTGGATACTGCGTCCGGCAAAAGCCGAACGGCGGCTGTACCGTCTGATGACTATCTTTCCGAATGTGGGATTTATGGGAATTCCGGTAATTACAGGGATTTTCGGCATGGAAAGTATGATTTATATTGTGTTTTATATGCTGGGATACAATCTGCTTTTGTATACGTACGGACTTGTGCTGGCGCGAAAAGCCGCCGAAGATGCGGGCAGCAAAACAACGCAGACAGGAAAAAGCGCGTGGAAACGTATGATGAATCCCGGCGTTCTCTGTGCGATCGCGGCGATTTTTATATTTTTGCTGCGGATTGAACTTCCTGCACCGGCAGTGAATTTCTGCAGCTACATGGGCAATGCCACGATTCCGCTTTCGATGATGTTAATCGGAATGTCGATCGCAAAAGCAGACTTTAAAACAATTTTTACAAATGCCCGGGTTTATCTGTATACGGCACTGAACATGCTTCTGCTTCCTGTGGGCATGATTTTGCTGCTTGGACGAATACCGGCAGACCCGGTTGTATTCGGTGTATTCGCGCTGCAGCTTGCAATGCCGGTGGGAAGTATTGTCACGTTGATTGCAAAAGAAAGCGGTGCGGATGAGATTTGCTGTACCAACGGGATTGTACTTAGTACGCTCGCTTCTCTTGTAACCATTCCGCTTGTGTGCATGTTTCTGTAAAAATGCAGATGCGACTGTAAACCGGAGCGTATTTGGAGAGCGTTTTGTCAAAGCTTGACATTTTCCCGTATTTTATTATAATAAGACCTTAAGAAAGCCCATAAAATCAAGGGTCTTCCAACTCTAGAGCGTGTTTGAAAAATGCTTTTCGGCAGATGTATTCCCCACTTAGTGGGAGATTTGTGCCAAATAAGGGAGGCGTAGCGGGCTACGTTGACCGAATTTGACGCAAATATCACGCTAAGTGGGGGATGCAGATGACGGGAATGATTTTTCAAACACACTCTAAGGCGATGAACGTTTAACCTTCTTCACCGAAACCAAAACAATCACACGATAAGAAAGGACAAGAAGAATGAAAAAAAGATTTGCAGCCTTTGTATTATCATTGGCAATGGTTTTTACTGCAACGCCTGCTTTCGGGGCCGTGCAGACTTTGGATATGCAGCAGGAAGAAACGGCTGATTTTTCTGTCAGGCAGATGGGTGCAGATGCCTCAGCGAACCGTGTCACAATTGCATTCCAGGCAAACGGCGGAACGGGTAACATGGGTAATTTAACGGTATCTGCAAATGCACCGACCACGCTTACCAAAAACAAATTTACCCGGCCGGGCTTTACTTTTATCGGCTGGAATACAAGTGCGGACGGATCCGGAACCGCCTATGCGGACGGGCAGAGCATCACCTGGCCGGCGGAGACGGCAGGCAGCGAAACGACGGCGGTTTTATATGCACAGTGGAAAATCAATGCTCCGAAGCTTAAAAAAGTAAGCACGACGGTTCCGGGTGCATTGAAGGTAACCTACAGTAAAATAGCCCCGGCAGACAGCTACCAGATACAGTATTCCGTAAAAAAGAGCTTTCAGAAGGCAAAAACAGTCGTTGCCAAAAAGGGCACATCCAGTACACAGCTTTTGGATCTTGTGCCGAACAAAAAATATTTTGTGCGCGTGCGCAGCTATGACAGTACTTCAAAACGGTACAGTGACTGGAGCAATATAAAAAGTAAAAAGACCAAAAAAGGAAGCACGCTTGCAAATACAAAGTGCGCAACAGGAATTGAAGCTGATATTACGTTAAGCGGGACGGGAACGGGTTATCATGCAAAGCTGGTGCTAGTTACCCCGTTATCTGCCGTATCCTACGGGATTCAGTTCGATCAATGCGCGGTGGCACCTTATACCGGAAAGGCCATGGCCATGATTGAAAACGTTGCGTCAAACGCAGCAGGCGGACAGCAGTACAGCCGGCCGGGCAACAAGGTGCTTAAGACAGGAAAGAAATACCATATGATGATAACGATTAACACAAACGGAACCGGAAGCGTTTATCTTGATTACAAAAAGATTGGAAGCTTTTCCAATCCGCAGCTGGCAAATCAGGCAGTTTACCCGCGGGTAGAAGCGGCTGTCCGATTAAACGGCGACAGCGTGAAAGCTACTTTTGATAATATCCGCCTGAAACGCGGCGGAATGTTGCAGGAGGGAATTTTCCCGGAAGGCCAGATTTTTAAATCCAATAAAGGGATTCAGACCAAACGCATAAAGAATAAAAATAAAATTACTATTTCCGGAAAAGGCACAGGAATCAACGGCGATTGGGACAGCGATTATGAGGGTGTCTCCGGTATTTATCAATTTTAGCGGATACGCATTGTAGTTTTTATTGCTGAAGGCGAGCCGTTACTTTGCGGCCCGGTCATGTATGGACAATCATTATAAAAAATAAGGAGCTGTCGGGAAGTAACAATTTATGTCCCTGATATGTTAGGAGGAGGCATTTCCGCAAGATAGCAGCTTGAATTTACTGCCCATTTACTACTTACGGATTGAGCCTTGATATGCTTTGAAACTCTTGCGGATAAACTAAACAGGCGCCGCACACCAGTATTGCCCTACCATAGATTAGAAAAATTTCATACAGCACCGTACAAGCGGCGTTTCTTACTCTCTAAACGGGAGAACAGGAACGCCGTTTTTTCATGCCCTTTGTTACGCAGTAGGGGCGGAAAAAGCATTGCTACAAGCGTTTTTGTGAGCGCGTATCAGGCGCAGCAAGGGATTTAAACCTTATCCCCCGAAACCGCGCTTCTACGTAAACGGTAGATAGTGCGTACCTCGACTATGAGGGCAAAGTATGTGACAATAGACTATATTTCTATCATGAGTATTAAAAGTTAAGCCTTAACTTTT
>CAMSEJ010000068.1 GCA_947057405.1 uncultured Roseburia sp. | reverse complement strand
TGGGGTTCGCGATGTTTTGCACCAATATTATTAATTTGAGCAGACAACCGATTTATGGACGCTTAATTCTGGCCGGGTTCAGGCAAAAATCGGCGTCAATACCAAAAACATGCCAAATAAAACGCCCGTATCTTTTGTGATAATCGATAACAAACATTTGAATGAACATGGCATAAAGTATTTTTGCGCTTTATCAAAAAAGTTCGTGTTAATTACGTCAAATGAAAAACACCCGGCATTTCACATAAAAGATGATACGCTCCATATCCTATACCAAAAAGAATTATCGCTGAAAAATGCACTGAAAACACTCAAAGCAGAATATGGCTGTGAGCGGATAACGATACAAACCGGCGGGACACTAAACGGCTTATTCCTTCGTGAAAAACTGCTCGATTATATCGATATTGTTGTTGCCCCGGTTTTGATTGGCGGCAAAGATACCTCTACTTTAATTGATGGGAAATCCATATTTTCACAAAAAGAGTTGTCAAAATTAGGCATTTTGAAACTGCAGGAATGTGTGATCTTGGAAAACTCATTTTTACGGCTGCGTTACGAGGTAATCCATCCATCCGCTTCGGAACATCCGTAAGAATCAGCTGCCCTTCTGTCAAAAAACGCAGAGCCCTTCCCCCTGGGGAAAGGCCCTGCGCCCTGTTTCATCTGTTTGCCGTCGCACGCCTGCCGCCTTCATTTCTGCTGTCCGGCAAGCCGCGTATCAAACTTATTTCACTTTTAATTTACTTACCGATGAATAAGAGGTATAAACTTTCTCGCCGCCTATCATCTTATACGCGCGTACCCGCACATAACAGTTTTGATTGCTCTTAAGGTTCTTAAGCGTCACGCTCGTTTTCTTAAGATTCACCTTCTTCGCGCCCTTCATGCCCGTCTTTGTGGAATACTGAACCGTATAGCCGGATGCGCCTTTTACCTTCTTCCAGCTTACGCTCACTTTTTTCTTTGCCTTACTCTTAACGCTCTTCACCGAAACTTCTTTCATACTAAACGAAATCTTTTCGGCAAGCGCCTTCTGGGCGGCTTTTGCTTCCTGCGCCTCTTTTTTGGCTGCTTCGGCTTCTGCCTTTGCCGCCTCTGCCGCTTTTCTGGCTTCGGCGGTCTGCTCTTCGGCCGCCCTTCTGGCCGCTTCGGCCTCCAGACGGGCCGCTTCGGCTGCAATACGCGCCGCATCGGCTGCTTCTTTTGCTGCGTTTGCAAGTGAAATTGCCTGTTCTGCTTTCTTGTCGGCTGCAGATACCTGCGCTAAGATCTCGGTCGTCTTCGCTTCAAACGCGCTTACGGCGTCTTTTGCTTCCTGTACGGCGGTTTCTGCTTTCACCTGAGCTTCCGCCGCTTTTGCAAGCGCTTCGGTATTCTGCTTTTCGACTGCCTCTACTGCGGCCTCTGCCGCATCGCGTGCGGCTTCTGCCGCCTGGCGAATGGTTTCTCCCGTGCCTGCCGCAAGCTCGGCCTGCTCTTTTGCCGCTCTCTGTGCGGCTTCCGCTGCCGCTTTTGCCGCATTGGCCTGGGCAACTGCTTCGGTTGTCTGAAGCTCTGCCGCCCTCTGCGCTGCCTCGGCCGCATTTTTAGCCGCTTCAGCTGCTTCTTTGTTTGCCTGTACTGCGCCGTCCTGCTCTCTGATGTAGTCAAGCGCGGTCTGCGCCGCATTGGCTGCAAGCCCGGCTGCATTCGCTGCCAGCTCGGCTGACTGCGCCATCTGTTCCTGGTTCTTTACGCTTGCTTCGATTTGGGCCGCAATCCTGTTCGCTGCCTCTGCCGCCTCTGCCGCAGACTGTGCGGACTGTTTTGCCTGCTCGGCTGCCGCTTCTAATTCAGCCTTGTTCTCTGCCGCTGTTTCGGCTGCCCTCGCTGCTTCCTCGGCTGCCTTCTGTGCCGCTTCCGCTTTCTTCTGGGCTGCTTCGGCCGCTTCTTTTGCTGCCTTGGCCGCTTCTTTTGCAACTTCCGAATCGGATGCTTCCGTTACGTCTACGCTCTCGTCCAACAGCAGGTTATCCGAGGATGCTCCGACATAAATGGTCCGTTTGCCTTCCGCTACGTTCCACTTATCCTTTGTGCCGTCGCCGCGTACCGTAAGCGTCTTCTGGTTTGTGTTCCAGTAGGACAGGGAACGCTCGTTTACATGGATTGTAACATCCCTGGTTTCGCCTGGTTTGATATCTTTTACTTTTTCATAGCCTGCCAGCTGGATTTTTGCTGACTGGATGCCTGCCGGAAGGTTCTTTGCCGCGCCCAGATATACCTGCGCAACTTCGCTTCCTGTTACTTCGCCGGTGTTCGTAATCTGAAATGTTACGTCAAAACCTGCCGCTTCTCCCTCTTTCCGGTTTTCTCTGACATTCAGATCGCTGTATGCAAATGTCGTATAGGATAAACCGTAACCAAAATCATACTGCGGTTCGATATTGTTGGCGTCATACCAGCGGTATCCGGTGTTAATGCCTTCCGAGAAGGTTGTCGTATTCTGTCCTTTGCCGCCCGGCATACCGCCGCCCGGGCCGCCCGGACCTCCGGGGCCTTCGTTCGAGCCGCTGTCGCCCTTCCAGTTATCGGCTGCTTCAAACTGCGCCCACAGTTCGTCGGAATAGGTAAGCAGGGTATCGGTATCCTTCTTCGGAATGGTATACGCCAGCTTGCCGCTCGGGTTTACCTGTCCTGCCAGAATTTCCGCCGTCGCAACGCCGCCGCGCTGTCCCGGATAGTACATTTCAAGAATTGCGTCCACGTTGTCAATCCAGTCTTCCATTACCACTGCCGCGTCATTGTTGAGTACTACCGCTACTTTATTGCCTGCATTGTGCGCTGCTCTTGCAACGCTGTTGATCATATTCTGCTGATCGCTGCTTAATTTTAAGGTCGTGGCTTCTCTGGTGGACGCCGGATCCTTTACCTGTGCGTATGCAAAAATCACTACCGTGTCATGTTCTTTTGCCGCTTTGATGGCGTTGTCGATATTCGCCTGCTTCTGGGACGGTGTTACCCATGCCAGGCCGACCTGCATATCCTTGCCTTCGATCCGTTTCATAATCTGCGTACCGCCGCCCCACATGCTCTGGCCCTTGCCGTCTGCGTTCATGGAAGCGATTGCGATTTTATAGCGTTTTCCCTGTTCCATCTGAACGGTTACCGAAGAAAGGTTTTCCCCTGTTTCCGACGGGATGACGCCGCTGTAATACTGTGTTCCCTGGTTGGCGCTTGCTCCGGACGCAGTTCCGAGCTGATTTTCAACCGGCTTGCCGTCTTTGTCCGTTTCGTCCGTCACTTCGGAAACTGCCATCGCCGCCCTTGCGCCCATGCTCTGGAAAATAAGCTTGTATTCTCCGTCTTCCGGGGCTTCTACAAACGTCGTCCAGGTATAAGCCGGGTTGGTCGTATAGTCAAATGCATTTCCGTTTTCACCGTTTACATAGGTCTTTGTGCCTGTGTTGAAATCTATCACGCTGTCTGTCGTACAGTATTCGCCGATTTCATGTCCATCCATTGCTTTTTCCGGAACGCTGTTGCTGACAAACTGGCCCTGGATTACGCCGCCTGTATCTTTGGTCTGCCCTGTGCCGTAGGTACGGACTGCGCCGTGCTCGTTTCCTTCGAGCGAGGTATACAGACTGCTGTTTGGAATGATGGTTCCGACCATATCGTTGTAAACCTGTCCTTCTACCTTGTTTTGGCCCAATATATCGCAAAGCGCTTCATACGGGCTTGTCATGGCGCTGATGGCTCCATAGGAGCGTTCTCCGCCGATGCCCGGTATCAGTGTCATACCGTTTAAGCCGACTACCGCTACGCTCTTGCTGTTTTTGGTATCCAGCGGAAGCGTATTGTTTTCATTTTTTAACAGAACCCCGCCCTGCTCCGCTACTTCCTGTACGGCTGCATTGCTTGCTTCGTAAAGGCTTGCTAAGGTATCGTTATTTGTGCCCGGCTTAATGGGATCCGTGCGTCCGATTTCTTCTTTTGCAAGGCCGTTTTCGTCCACTTCTACCAGGGTCAGATAACCGCCCCTGCCGTAAGCCCTAAGCACGCGGCTGACTGCTTCGTCTACCGTCTGGTCTGCTTCTTCCCGCGTCATCTTGCCTGCCGCTACCTGCTCGTCTGTTTTGGCCTGGCTGTTATTGCTTAAGCTTGGCATTTCAATATCGGTGCCCTTGTTTAACGTATAGCCGTCGTTGCCGCCCCAGTCGGTTACGCTGAAATATTTGTAATTCCACATACCGCGCAGGACATCCAGCTGCAGATAGGTATTTGCGGAAGCCATCGTGCCGTTGATTGCGTTATAGGAGGACATTAACCCCAGCGCTTCGCCGTCCTTGATTGCCGATTCAAAGCCCGGCAGATAAATTTCATGCAGCGCCTGCTCCGAAACGGATACGTTTGTGCTGGTTCCCGGCGTTGCGTTCTGCGCAAATGCCGCATAGTGCTTCAATACGGCAATTCCGCCGTTTTTCTGCATTCCGTTTACCAGATCGTCCGCCATGCTGGACAGAAGGTACGAATCCTCGCCCATCTGATCCTTTGTCCTGCCGAACTGCGGCGCCCTCTGGATATCGAGCTGCGCGCCGAGTAAAAATGCGCCGCCGATTGCCACGTTTTCATTTCCGACTGCTTCGCCGTACTGCTTCGCCGTACTGCTTCGCCGTACTGCTCCGCCATGGATTCGTCCCAGGTGGCCGCAAGCATCTGTTCCTGCGGCGGATTGGTCGTATCCTTCGGATACAGCACGCCTGCAGGCCCGTCATACATTTTAATCATCGGTACGCCAAGCCGCGGCACGCCTTTTAAGTATCCGGCGTTTCCTTCGCTGTCGCCCGTTCCGTTGCCGCCTAAGAAGGTATATTTTTCTTCGGTGGTCATGGTTTTAACAAGCGCTTCTACTTTTTCGTTTACGACTGCTTCATCCGATTCCGGTTTTACCAGATCAAGCGTATAGGTTTCCGGGAATTTTACTTCCTCGGCCGCTTCTATCTGAATTGTTTTCTGCAATTTGAAATCGTCGGAAGCCGCGCCTACATAGATGGTCCTCTGCCCCTTAGCAACGGTCCATTTGTCCTTTGTGCCGTCCCTTCTGACCGTTAAGGATTCCTGTTCGGTGTTCCAGTAAGAGAGCGCTCGCCCGCTGACATGCACGGTTACTTCCCTTGTTTCGCCCGGCTCCAAATCTTTTACCTTTTCATAGCCTGCCAGCTGGTATTTCGCCATCTGCACGCCTTCCGGAACCTCTGCTTCGCCTAAGTATACCTGCGCCACTTCGCTCCCTTTGACGCTTCCGGTATTTTTCACCTTAAAGGTAACGTCGTAGCCCGCCGATTCGCCGTCCATACGGTGTTCCGTTACATTCATATCGCTGTAGGCAAATGTCGTATAAGATAACCCATGGCCGAAATCATACTGCGGTTCCACGTTTTCTTTATCGTACCAGCGGTATCCGGTAAAAATGCCTTCGCTGTAGTTCACATCATACGGCGTACTCATATCGCCGCCGCCAAAGCCCGGGAATCCGCCGCCTCCGGGGCCTTCACCGCCTCCGGGGCCGCCCGGGCCTCCTGGCGATTCATAGGTTAAGCCGTCGTCCTCATCCTGATACCACTCGTCCAGTTTGGTTTTGTAGGAAGCAAACGCTTCGTCGGAATAGGTTAAAAAGGTATCCGTATTTGTTTTCGGAATCGTAAATGCCAGCTTGCCGCTCGGGTTTGTTTCGCCGGTCAGAAGCTTTGCCGTAGCGACGCCGCCGCGCTGTCCCGGATAGTACATCTCAAGGATTGCGTCCACGCTGTCGATCCAGTCTTCCATAACGATTGCCGCAGAGTTGTTTAATACCACAACCGCTTTATGCCCGTTGTCATGCGCCGCTTTTGCCACGTCGCTAATCATCTGCTGCTGCGCGTCGTCTAATTTTAAGGTTGTCGCTTCCCTTGTAGAGCCAAGGCTGCTCGTTCCCGCATAGGCAAAAATGACAACCGTATCGTTTGTCTGCGCCGCCTTTATGGCATTGTCGATATTTGCCTGCTTCTGGCTGGGCGTTATCCATGCCAGGCCGACCTGCATGTCCTTGCCGTCTAAGGTATTTGCGGAAGCGACGCCCACTTTATAGCGTTTGCCCGCTTCTAAGTTTACGGTAACGGAAGAAATATTTTCACCGGTTTCACTTGGGATCGTGCTGGTATACCACTGCGTACCCTGGTTCACCGACGCGCCGGACGCCGAACCCATCTGTTTTTCCGTGCCGTCCTCTTCGAGAGAGAAAATACCCATGGCCGACTGCGCGCCGATGCTCTGGAACACAATCGTATGCTCTCCGCTCTCCTCTGCCTGTATGTACGTCGTCCAGGTGTAAGCCGGACGTTCCGCATAGGAAAATGCGGTTCCGTCTGCGGCGTTGATATAGGTCTTATTGGCCTCGCCGTCTTTGGTTCCCGTATTAAAATCAATGACCGGATCGGTTCCCGCGATTTCACCAATCGCATGATCTCCCATTTTCTGTTCCGGAACGCTGTTGCTGTGATACTGTCCCTGGAAAATCTCGCCGGAATCCTCGGATTCGCCCGTCCCGTAAGTACGGATTGCGCCGTGCTCGTTTCCGTCCGCCGTCGTATAAAGATGTTCCGTCGGAATAATCGTACCGATCAAATCCCGGTAAACCTGTCCCTCTACGTTTTCTTCTCCTAAAATATCGCAAAGCGCTTCGTATGGGCTTGTCATAGATCCAATCGTACCGTAGGAGCGTTCTCCGCCCGTCCCGGGAATTAACGTCATGCCGTTTGTCCCGACTACCGCGACGCTCTTTCCTTCTGCAAGCGGAAGCGCGCCGTTTTCATTTTTCAAAAGTACGCCGCCCGCTTCGGCAACTTCTTCCGCCTTCGCGTCGCTGTCGTCATGCAGCGCCGCAAGCGCTTCGGTATCTGCCGCAAGGTCGATAAGCTCCGTCCTGCCCTCTTCTTCCTTTGCATAGCCTTCCTCGTCCACCTGCACTAACGTCAGGTAGCCGCCTTTTCCGTATGCGTTTAAAATATGCGTCACCGCTTCGTCAATCAGCGCATCCATTTCTTCCCTGGTGTACGTTCCGTTTTCCACAAGCTGATCGGCATATTTCTGGCTGTTGTAGTTTAAGCTTGGCATTTCGATATCCGTACCGTCGTTTAGGGTAAAGGTATGGTTGCCGCCCCAGTCCGTAATGCTGAAATATTTGTAATTCCACATCTTGCGCAAAACGTCCAGCAGTAAGTAGTGGTTCTGTGAGGAGCGCTCTCCGTTCGTCCTGTTGTAGGCGGTCATTAAGCCTAACGCCCCGCCGTCTTTGATCGCCGACTCAAAGCCCGGCAGATACAGCTCATGCAGCGTCTGTTCGTCTACGTTCTGGTTGTACTTGAAAATCAAATCCCCGTCGTCCGACGCCACTGCAAAATGCTTCATTACGGCAATTCCGCCCTTTGACTGCATCCCTGCCGTCAGATCATCCGAAAGGCTGGACAGCAGATACGGATCCTCGCCCATCTGATCCTTGGTGCGCGACCAGAACGGATGCCTCTGGATATCCAGTTCGGCGCTCAGCTGAAAAGCCGCGCCCATTGCCGCGCCTTCCTGGCTGTACACCTCGCCGTACAGCTTTGCCATTTCTTCATCCCAGGTCGCGGCCAAAAGCTGCTCCTGCGGCGGGTTGGTCGTTTCCTCCGTAAAAAGCAGGCCGGCCGGCCCGTCATACATTTTGATCCGCGGCACGCCAAGCCGCGGCACGCCCGGCAGATCCCCTGCGTTTCCTTCTGTTCCGGTTCCGCTTCCGCCCAAAAACGTAAATTTTTCTTCCATTGTCATGGTGCGGATCAAAGCGGAAACCTTTTTGCTTACTTCGGCTTCGTCTTCGATGGGACGCACCAGATCCATTGTGTAAGCCGCCGGGAATTTCACCGCTTCGCTCTGTTCCGCCGCATAAACAACCGACGGTACGCTTCCGTAACATACCGACGAAGCCATGACTACCGCCATCGCCATTGCAGCTGCGCGTTTCTTACTGTTTCCTTTCATAATAATTCATCCTCCTGTCCTTTTTTCTGATGAACTTACCTTATCACGGAAAAAACACAATCTCAACCGCCATGCCGTATACTGCCAAAATAGGCGTAAATAACAATAGAATGTCGCCAAATGCATTTTCACGGCGTGAAAATTTGACAAATATTTGTCGATTGACTATAATTGTTTTGTTAAAATTGCACGGAAGGGAGCGACGGGGTATGCGAATTGTTTTATGCGACGATGAACCTGTAACCATTGACTATTACTATGACCATCTGGCAAAGCTATTTGAACAGTCCGGCGTCGTCTGTACCATTGACGCCTATACCGACAGCGGCAGGCTGCTTGCGGAGCTTTATAACGGCAGGCGGTGGGATATCTATTTTCTGGATATTGACATGCCCTGCATCAACGGCCTGGACTTAGGAAAAAAGATCCGGGAATTTGACCGCGCGTGCTACCTTGTTTATATTTCCATCCGAAAGGAACGCGTCTACGATTCTTTAGAAACCAGGCCGTTCCGGTTTATCCCAAAGGACGAGTTTTTATCCCGCATTGCGCCCTGCGTCCAGGATATCCTTTCCGATTTCTGCACGGAAACCGAAAGCGATTTTATTGTCCTGGAAAACCGCACCGTTTTACACCGCTACCGGATTTTGGATATTATTTACGCGCAGAGCTTTGACAAATATATTTCCCTGTTTTTCATCGGGGGCGCCCAGACCGAATCCATCCGTTACCGCATGTCCGATTTGGAACGGCAGCTTTTGCCGCACGGATTTATCCGCATTCACAAAAGCTACCTGGCCAACTACCGCTTTATCAAAAGCATATCCTCCGCGGGCATCCTGTTCGACGACGGCAAAACGCTGCCGGTCGGCCGCGCCCGCTTAGAAGAGATTAAACATACGTTCCGGAGGTTGACCTTATGATGCAGAACATCCGTATCTGGATTTATCTTTCCCTGACGGTGGAAGTGTTTCTCGCCCTGTTTCTTTTGTCCCGCATGTTTCCGCTGCGGAACATACGGTACCGGCGCGGTTTGATTGCCGGTTACTTTATCGGCTACTCCGCCATTTTATTCATACAGGATTACTGGTCGGTCGCTTTGCACGCAAACGCATACCCTGTTTTTCTGTCACTGAATATTTTTCTGATGTTTTTGTTTGCGGTGATTTTTTGTGAGGGAAAAATCGTTTTTAAAATATTTCTGCCCTTAGTATACGTTTCCATGGTGACCTTAAGCGGCTTTCCGGTCAATCTGATCCATTCGTTTCTGGCGGGAGGTTCTTTTTTTGCCTTTAAGCTGATAAGCAACCTTGTCCTGGCTGCGGTCACCCTGTTTTTGCTGCATTTTAAACTGGACGCGCAGACCTCTTACCCTTTTTCCACTTACCTTGTGATGATTGTCATGCCGCTTTTAAATATGGCGGCAATCTCCGCCTTAAAAGAATATTCCGGGATTTTCCCGTATGTCAATCTGATTGGGTGTTTTACGCTTATACTGGAACTGCTGATTTATTTTACGATTTGCCAGATCACCCGGGCGTATGCC
>CAMSEJ010000067.1 GCA_947057405.1 uncultured Roseburia sp. | reverse complement strand
AGGCGGGAGAGGACTGCAGGGCCAGTGTGGACGGCATATTTGCGGCAGGAGACGTAAGGACGAAAAAAGTAAGGCAGATTGCGACGGCAGTCAGTGACGGGGCCGTTGCGGTTGCCGGGATACAGGGATGACAGATTAGCATTCCTTTAAGGGTCATTATTCCGCAGGCAGTTGATCTGCGCACAGGAGCTTTACCATAAGGAATGCGGAACGGACAGGAGAAAAACAGGCAGTAAGGGCGTTTTTACAGATCAGAAAAGGCATTGTGTAAATAGAAATTCTGCATGTGAGATACGGAAAGGAGGTTTGCAGACGGCACGGTGGCTTTGATGATAAATAATAAATAATAGAAAGGATTGAGGCAGAATGATGAAAAAAATGAAAGCATGTATGCTGCATGTATTGGCCGGATTTGCTCTGACGCTGATTTTCGTGGGGGGGGGGTGTAAACCGATAGCGGCAGGCGGTTCGGGAAATGAAAATTATCCTGTGATTTCCAGCTATACTTTTGATCATGCTTACGATTGTGAATGCAGGTCGAACGGATTGAGCTATGGACAATTTTCGGCCGTTTTGCCGGATACGGTACATAAATATACGCTTATGCATTATGCCATATCCGATGACGGCGTATCGGCCCTTGCGGAGCCGGATGTGGATATTGTGAACGTAGAGGATATTTATGTACCAACCGATCTGCGGCCGGTCCGGCTTGTTAAAGCAGAAGGTGCGTCAGCCTGGGTAAATGTTGGGAAAAGCGGTGACACTTTTCTCAATTCTTTTCAGTACTTTCAGATGCGTGCAGTGTTTACCGATGAGGAAGGGGATTTGGCGTGTACCCAATGGTGGCAGTATTATCGCTGTGAGGATATTTTCGTGGTTCCCGACACGGTAAATCAAATCAGTCAGATTCTTCTTCCCGGTGAAACGAAGCAGTTGAAAGTTACAGCTCTGCATTATACGCCGGAGCATCCTCTGGGTGAAGAGCTGGATATTTCGCAGTATGCAAAGTGGAGCATAGATGAGAATGGGATACAAAACAAAGGGGCGGTAACGCTTTCGGAAAGCGGTCTGGCAACGGCAAATAAAACAGGAGCGCTGCGCTTTGAGGTGAGTTTTGATAAAGAAGGTCTGAAAAAGGCTTATCCAACGTGGGCGATGGGAAGTTTGTACGATCTTCGTGAACGGATATATGTTCTGAGGAATACAGATGTGCTGACCGAGTATTCCAAAGTCATGCTTCCAAAGGATGAATATGTATACGCTTATTTCAAAGCAGACGGAACACAGCAGTATGAAGGGTATGCGAAGATAGACAGATGGAACTGCCAGGGAAATTTTTTCTTCATGGATATGGATTCGTATGGGAATGCGGATTGGGGATTTCGTCCGGTGTATCACTATGAGGATTTAGTACCGGGAAAAACATATTTGTTGCATATGAAAGGCGAGATAGGAGATGCCGTATATACGGTGGAGAAAGAGGATGGCCATGAGTATCTTCCCGGTGTTGTTACCAGACCGCCGACCAATAAAGTGTCTGGGGTTATGAAATACACCTGCAAGCATTGCGGATGGACGAAAACGGAGCCGATACCCAAAACTACCGGTACCGGTACAGTATCTCCATCATCAGACAGCTTGGAATTTGAAACATCGGATGGAATTTACCGTGTGTTAGATACAGATTCCCAAAATGCATCCGTAAGTTTTCAGGCTCCCAAAGGAAACGCGTCTTCCGTCAGAATCCCGGATACCGTGACATCAGGCGGTATCACCTATAAGGTTGTCCGGATTGCCGAAAATGCGTTCAAACAGAACAGCCGCCTTACAAAGGTATCTGTCGGCAAGTACGTTCAATTCATTGGTACGAATGCCTTTTACGGCTGCAAAAACTTAAAGACGGTTTCCGGGGGCAAAGGCATACAGACTATTCATATCAATGCGTTCGCCAAATGCAAAAAGCTCACACAGGTTGGCAGCAGGAAAAATACCGTAACGCTTCCGTCGGCCGCAGCCATTGGAGCCAGATCCTTCAGCGGCTGTACCAAAATTCAAAAAGTAACGGTTTCCTCGCCGGATCTGACAGGAATCGGGGAATCTGCATTTCGCGGCTGTAAGGCTCTGCGTGAGTTTTCGGCAGCTTCCAAACAGCTTACTGTCATTGGCTCCAAAGCGTTTTTTGGAGATAAAAAGCTTGGTGCGGTGACATTCAAAACAACGAAGCTGACGAAGGAGAGCATAGGTGCAAATGCATTTAAAGGAATTAAGAAAACCTGTAAATTCAAAGTGCCCGGCGCAAAAGTGCGTGCGTATAAGAAGATTTTTGCCATGAAGGGCGCGGGAAAGAAGATATCGGTAAAGAAATAGCAGAAAAATTTGTTTGCCATACCGCAAAGCCGCTTAAACACTCTGTTTTTGCGGCTTTTGCCTGTTGCTTCTGACCGGTTTTGTGAATATATCCGCTTCGCGTTTGAATTACCCCTGTTCAGGTTATTTTATGAATCGTCTTTATGAGATTGAATTCATCAGGTTCATTTGTTATACTAAGATTAGTAAAAAAGATGGGAGGTTTTTAAATGAAAGGTAATTTATGGAAACGTGCGGCGGGCGTCCTGTTGGCGGCAGCGCTTGTATGTACCTCGGTTCCGTTCACGGCGCGGGCGGACGGGAGAGCGGAAAGCAAACTGACCAACATTGCGACGGATTGCAGGATTGACGTGCCTTCATCGGAAGGAAGCCGGACGCCGGAGATGATGGTGGACGGGGATACGGGCACCATGTGGGTCAACAATGGCGCCGACTGGCCCTGCACGGTGGAGTTTGCGCTTCCGGCAGGCAATACCAAATGTGTCAAGAAGGTTGTGTTAAAGTTTGAAAGCGTTGCGGGGCGCAGCATGGACGTCAGTTTGAAGTATGCGTTAAACGGCGTAACGAGCGATCTGGTTGCCGTGGAAGGCTCCGGGCAGACAGCGCCCTTAGACGAGGGGTATGTGTATGAATTTGCAACGCCGCAGGCGATGTCGCATCTGTATGTAACGCTGACGAATCCGCTTACGGACGGGGCACAGGGGCAGTTCTGGCCGGCTGTTGCAGAGGCAGAGATTTATGTAGACGAGGGAGCCGAAGAAGAAATCGTGCTTGAGAACCTTGCTGTAAGCAAGGCCGTGCGGATTTCGATGGAGGACAGCGTGAATGCGCAGGCGGATAAGAAATACGCGGCGGACGGCGACTTTGCGACAGCGGTATCTTTGCATACAAAGAATTTCAACGAAATCGCGGCCGCGGGCGGGACGCTTCCGTTTGCGGAAGTGGAGCTGGACACGGATCAGAAGATCCGGCAGTATGTAGTGGCGATGAAGGAAGACGCATCGGGAGCCGTGTATGGTTACAAAATCTACGGGAAATCAAGATGGTCCGGAGCCGGAGCGCCTTATGAAGAAGTAGCTTCCGGCAGCATCGAAACGGCATCCGGGAAAAACAAGGCGGAGATTAAAGCAGAAGAGGCGGGATATAAATACATAAAGGTCGAGTTTACAGCCGAAAACGAAGCGGCGCGTGCGACGATCCCGCAGCTTGCAGAATTTCAGATTATGGCCAATAAAGCTTCGATTGTAGAAGCGGATGGGGACAATATCGCTTGGGGCAGCAGGGATCTGCATTCCAATACCAGTCAGGATACGGTCAGCCGGATTGTAGACGGGAACACGGAAAATACATGGACGGCGACGCAGTATCCGGCTTATGTGGATATTGGCCTGGGCGGTGTGTTCAACCTTTCTGAGATTGAGGTTTATACGCCCGCGGCAGGCTATTCCCAGTATTCGCTCTATTACAGTAACGACGGGGTGAATTATACGAAGCTGGCAGAAAAGACCGGTACGGATTCCTGTCCGGCAGGCGGGGAATCGTATCCGGCAGACGGCGTAACGGCCAGCAGCGTGCGTATTCTGCTGGAATATCATTCCAGGAACGCGCAGGCGGTTTTAAACGAAGTACGCATCAAAGGAGAACCGGCCTCAAATGCAGGTGCACAGGAAAATGCCGCATTTACGCCGCCGGTTTCCTATGAGGAATCCGAATACAACGTATCGGTTACGGCACAGGATACGATTGAAGAAGTCCAGGGGATTGTTAAGCGTAATTTAGGCGAAGCCTATGTGGATTGGTTTACGTTTGAAATCGGGCAGCAAGGGGAATACGATTATTACGAAATCGAAGACGGCGCAGGCGGCAGGGTGCATATTACCGGAAACGACGGCGTTTCCCTTGCGAGCGGCTTAAACTATTATCTGAAATATTACTGCAACGTTTCTGTCACGCAGGTTGGAAACCAGGTTAATATGCCACAACGGGCAGTCCCGGTAGGTACCAGGGTACATAAAGAGTGCAAGGTGCCGGTGCGTTATGCGTATAATTACTGTACGATGTCTTATTCCATGCCGTTCTGGGGAGAACAGGAATGGCAAAAGGAGCTGGACTGGCTGGCGTTAAACGGCGTAAATATTGTTCTGGACGTCACGGCGCAGGAAGAGGTGCTGCGTCAGTTCCTCGGGGCATTGGGCTACAGCCATGAGGAAGCGAAGGATTACATCGCAGGCCCTGCCTATTATGCATGGGCGTACATGGCAAATCTCACAGGCTACGGCGGCCCGGTGCATGACTCCTGGTTTGAAAAGCGGACAGAGCTTGCCCGTAAGAACCAGCTGATTATGAGGAAACTCGGGATGCAGCCGATTTTACAGGGCTACAGCGGCATGGTGCCCGTGGATATTGTAAAGAAAGCAAAAGGGGAATACGCGCTTGGCAGCAACGATGTCATTACACAGGGCAACTGGTGCGCGTTCCGGCGTCCGGACATGCTGCGCACCACATCGGAAGCGTATCAGAAATACGCGGCGTTATTTTACGAGTGCCAGCGGAATGTATTCGGCGACGTGACCGATTATTATGCGACGGATCCGTTCCATGAGGGCGGAAATACAGGCGGTATGAATGCCGCGGACGTCAGCTCAAACGTGCTTGACGCCATGCTTTCATACGATGAAGATGCGGTCTGGATTATCCAGGCATGGCAGGGCAATCCGTCCGCCGGACTGGTAAACGGGCTTGCAGGCAGGAAAGAGCATGCCTTGGTGCTGGATCTGTACGCGGAGAAAACGCCGCACTGGAAGGAATCCGGTTATGCGGGCGGAAAGGAATTCCAGTCTACCCCATGGGTGTACTGCATGTTAAACAACTTCGGCGGGCGCATGGGCTTACACGGGCATATGGATAATCTGGTAAGCGGCGTCGTGGAAGCGGCGAACAATTCCCAGAAGATGACGGGAATCGGGATTACGCCGGAAGGCTCCCAGAATAACCCGGTGCTTTACGACCTGCTGTTTGAATCCGTCTGGTGTGAAGATGCCGGCCAGCCTTTGGAAGCGATTGATACGGAGACATGGCTCAGGCAGTATACGACCAGGCGTTACGGTGCGGAAAGTGAAAGTGCGTACCAGGCGATGCGGATTCTGGAAAATACCGTATATAAAGCATCATTGAATATGCTCGGGCAGGGCGCACCGGAATCCTTTGTCAACGCACGTCCGTCGACAAGCATAAGTGCGGCGTCCACCTGGGGAAATGCCGTCATCAGCTATGACATGGCAGAACTGGAGGAAGCGGTAAGACTGCTTTTGGAGGATTATGATCTGTTAAAGGAAAGCGACGGCTATTTGTACGATGTGGCGGATATTTTAAAACAGGTGCTTTCCAATGCATCGCAGAGTTATCACGGCAAGATGGTACAGGCGTTAAACGCCAGGGATTTGGAAGCCTTTACCGAGGCGTCCGACCGGTTTTTACGCCTGGTTGACCGGATAGATCAGGTGCTTGGCACCCGCAGGGAATTTTTGCTCGGCACGTGGGTGGAGCAGGCGAAGGCACTTGCCGAAGGAGCGGACGATTTTACGAAGGATTTGTATGAATTTAATGCAAAATCCCTCGTTACGACCTGGGGAGCTTATCCGCAGGCGGAATCGGGCGGCTTAAAGGATTATTCCAACCGCCAGTGGGCAGGGCTGACAAAAGATTTTTATAAGGAACGCTGGAGCCGCTGGATTGCATACCAGAAGGAAGCGCTCTCAGGAAACAGCCCGGCGGCAATTAACTGGTTTGAAATGGAATGGGCATGGGCAAGGGCCAATACCGAATATACGACGGAAGCCTCCGATGTGGATTTAAAGATGCTTGGAGACGGCATTTTAAGCAATTACAGCTTTGCGGAGGAACCGGATGTCGGCTTAGAGGAAGTTGTGATCCGTCAGGATACCGAATCCGTCCGGATCGGGGAAATCCTGTGGCTTTCTGCAGATGTACTGCCTGAAGAAGCGGACGGACGCCTGCTGTCCTGGTCAAGCAGCAATCCGGAGGTTGCGGAAGTGGAGCAGGACGGCATGGTAACGGCAAAAGCCGAAGGTACGGTTACGATTACCGCGTCCGCAAAAGACGGAAGCGGCGTGTCCGACCATATTACGCTGACCGTAAAGGGGGCGTTGGTAGAGAGCATCCGGCTTACGGCGCAAAAAACAGCCCTGACCGTCGGCGAAAGCGTTGCAGTCAGCGCCGAAGTGCTGCCGGCAGATGCAGGCGATAAATCTTTGTCCTGGTCAAGCAGCAATCCGGCTGTGGCATCGGTGGATACAGCCGGCCGTGTGACGGCAAAAGCCGAAGGTACGGCGCGGATTACGGCGGCGGCAAAAGACGGAAGCGGCATAAATGGCAGTATCGCTTTTACGGTTACAAAGCCGCAGACACAAAAGCCGGATCCCGCGCCGCAGGATCCGGCACCCAAGCCGCAGCCGGAACAGCCGGCTGCTCTGCCCAAAAAGGGGGAAACGGTTCAGACAAAGGTCTTTGATTTCCGTGTGACGGCATCTTCGTCTTCCAAAAAGACCGTTGCCGTAACAAAGCTGCCGAAAGCCGCCAGGAACAAAAAGAAGGTTACGCTTCCGGAAACCGTAAAGGTGGGCGGATATACGTACCAGGTGACGGAAATTGCAGCCAGGGCATTTAAGGGCAATACAAAACTGACTTCGGTTGTAATCGGCAAAAACGTGCGCAAGATTGGAAAAGAGGCATTTTCGGGCTGCAAGAAGCTAAAGCAGGTGACTGTAAAGTCGAAAGTGCTCAAAAGTGTCGGGAAAAATGCGTTTCAGGGAATAAAGAAGAACGCAAAAATTTCTGTACCGTCGAAGCAGTATAAAACGTATGAGAAGCTCTTCCGGAACGCGAAAACGGCAAAGAGTGTGAAGATTGTAAAGAAATAGAACAGGTTGGAGAAAGCTTTCGGAGATTTCATGTCCGGAAGCTTTCTTTTTCTGTTTTTTCATGAAAATAATTCTTCCAATTGTACATTGAAAAATGCTATAATAAAGGTATTATATCATTGAAAGGAGCGGGGATTTATGTATCAGATTATTACAATAGAACGTCAATATGCCAGCGGAGGAAATGAAATCGGCAGGAAGCTGGCAGAGGAACTGGGGTATGAATTGTATGACAGGAATCTTTTATCCATGGCGGCAAAGGAGCTTCAGATACCGTCCATGTATATTGAGGGGCTGGAAGAAACACATGCGGGCGGTTTTTTGTTTAATCTTTCCAAAACCCCCCTGGGAGGGAGCGCGGTCGGCAAGGAGCAGTCCATGTCCGAAAAACTGTTTCAGGCAGAAAAACGTATTATTGAGTCGGCGGCAGAGCAGGGCGGCTGCGTGATTGTCGGGCGTGCGGCCGGTTATATTTTAAAGGACAGGGAAGACTGCCTGAATGTGTTCATCCATTGCGGCAAAGAGAAGCGGATCGAACGTGCGATCCGGCGGGAAGGAATTCAGGCTGCCGGGGCGGAAGAGGCACTGAAGAAAAATGACAGGCGGCGAAGCGGGTTTTACAACTCCGTGACAAAATGGGAGTGGGGACATCCGGCGTTTTTTGAATTGTGCTTAGACAGCGGGAAGCTGGGAATTGATCTTTGTGTGAAAATGCTGGCGGGGCTGGCGAGGGGATAAATATGGAATATAAACCATTGCCGGTCGGTGTTGATATTTTTGAAAAGCTGGTGACCAGGGGCTATTACTTTGTGGATAAGACGATGCTGATCAAAGAGCTGCTGGATAAAAAGGGGGCGGTGAACATGTTCAACCGCCCCCGGCGGTTTGGGAAAACCTTAAATATGAGCATGCTGCAGTACTTTTTTGAGGATGCGAGGGAGGCGGACGGGACAAAGAAGGACAACCGCTATCTGTTTGAGGGTCTTCGGATCTTAGATGCGGGGGAAGCCTATGTAAACCAGATGGGGCAGTACCCGGTGATCAGCCTGTCTTTAAAATCGGCAAAGCAGCCGGATTTTGAATTGGCGTATGGTCTTTTGCTCCAGGAGATTGCAGACGAGTACAAACGCCATTCTTTTATTTTGCAGGGAGATATGTCAAAAGAGGATCAAAAAAAGTATGAGGATATTATGTGGAGAAGGGCTGACCGGGAGAGTTACAGCACTGCTCTGAAATATTTATCCGAATGCCTGGAGCAGTATTACGGAAAGAAAGCCATCATCTTAATCGACGAATACGACGTACCGCTGGAAAACGCGTTTTTTGAAGGCTTTTATAAGGAAATGGTAGATTTTTTGCGTTCCCTGTTTGAGTCGTCGCTCAAGACAAACGGGAGCCTGGAGTTTGCGGTGCTGACGGGCTGCCTGCGGATTTCCAAGGAATCTATCTTTACGGGGATGAATAACCTGGAAATGATTTCAATCTTAACAAAAAACTATGCGGAATATTTTGGTTTTACGGAAGCGGAAGTAAGGCAGATCTGCAGGGATTATAAGCTGGAACACAAGTACGAATTGATCCGGGAGTGGTATAACGGGTATGTATTTGGAGATACAAATGTATACAATCCCTGGAGCCTGGTCCGGTTTATCAAGGATCTGAAAGCGTATGAGGACGAGTTCCCGTCCGCATACTGGGCAAATACAAGTTCGAACAGTATCGTGCGCAGTTTAATCGAGATGGCGGACGAGGAGACAAAGAAAGAGATTGAAAGCCTGATAGAAGGGAAGGCTGTGGAAAAGCCGGTGCATGAGGATATTACTTACGACGAAATATATCAAAGCATGGATAACCTGTGGAACTTTATGTTCTTTACGGGGTATTTCCGGAAAGAAGGGGAGTGGATGGACGAACGGACGAAGCAGCTGTTTGTGACATTTTCCATCCCGAATGAGGAAGTGAAATATATATTCCGTACGAAGATCCTGTCATGGTTTGGAGAGCAGGTAAAGCAAACAGACCGCACGGCCCTTTTTGCGTCGTTGGTAAACCAGGAACCGGAGGTGTTAGAAGAGGAAATCGCGGAACTGCTGTTGGAAACAATCAGCTTTAACGATGCGTATGAAAGCTTTTACCACGGATTTTTAACCGGGATCCTCTCCGGCATGAAGGGTTATATTGTAAAATCCAACCGGGAAGGCGGAACGGGAAGGAGCGATTTGTTTATTAAGCCGGTGACCCGGAGGAAGACGGCGTATGTGCTGGAATTTAAGGTGGCAAAGCGGTTTGA
>CAMSEJ010000066.1 GCA_947057405.1 uncultured Roseburia sp. | reverse complement strand
AGTATTTAGCCGGGGTTCTTTTTTTCATGGAACAAGAGCAGATTTGGAAGTGGGAGATCTGATAGTTACAGGAAAGAAAAAGAATTATAATGATGACAGAAAATCGGAATATGTTTACTTTGCAGGGACTTTGGACGCGGCAATCTGGGGAGCAGAACTGGCAGAAGGGGATGGAGAGGAACGAATATATGTTGTCGAGCCGACAGGCGAATTTGAAGACGATCCGAATGTTACAGATAAGAAATTTCCGGGAAACCCAATGAAATCGTATCGATCAAAACAGCCTCTAGAGATTGTCGCAGAAGTGATTCAATGGGAAGGGCATTCTCCGGACATATTGAATAATATGCTGGAAAATTTAAGGAAATTGTCGGAACAGGGGATAAAGGCAATTGATTGAGCAAGTAGAACAATGCTGCTCTTTGGATAGTTTTTTATCAGAAAGGGCATACAGATATCAGGTGATATGGATAACTAAAAATTGCAGTAATCCCTTGGGTGTAAAAAATAACGATAGCCTCTCTTAAAAACAGGCTATCGTTATTTTTTATACTCTGAAATATGGAAAGTGCGGCAATTATTCTGGATACACCATATTGCAGCGGGCCGTTATTGTACTGCACAACTTTGGAAAAGCAGTGGAAAACCGGAAACCTACCAAAATGCGCTCTCTCTTTTTCTATATTCCCAAAAAGTATCATTATGGTATATAAATGGAAAAAATATGCTATTTATAGACGCATTATGGGATGTTATAATACGTGCATAAGTTAAGGGTAAGGAAATCCAATAAGAGAAAGGAGCAAAAAGGGATGAAGAAAAAATTAGTTTGTCTTCTCCTGGCATGTACGATGCCGGCCTCGTTTTTGCTATCCGGGTGCAGCGCAAATAGCGGCGATGGCAAAATTCAAATTGAGCTGGTGCATTACAAGCCGGAAGCGGTGGATGTGTTTGAACAGCTGGAGGAGGAATTTAACAGCACGCATGACGACATCCGTCTGACGATCAGTTCGCCGAACGATGCGATGACCGTGTTAAAAACCAGGTTTGTCCGGGAGGATTATCCGGATATTCTGGGGATTGGCGGGGACATCAACTATTCGTACTTTATTGATTCGGACATTTTGGCGGACGTATCGGATTACGAAGGGCTTTCACAGATTAACCCGGCGTATGTGGAGATTTTGGAGGGGCTGGAGTTTGTGCCGACCGACGGAACATACGGGGTGCCTTATGTGGCAAATGCGGCGGGGGTTTTGTACAACCGCGCTATGTTCAAGGAACACGGATGGGAAATTCCAAAGACCTGGGAAGAGTTAATGACGCTGTGTGAAGAAATTCAGAAGGAAGGGATCCTGCCGTTTTATTTCGGGTTTAAAGATACCTGGACCTGCCTTGCGCCGTGGAACTCGCTGGCAGTCGATCTTGCGCCCGCAGACGTATGCAAACAGGTAAACGCGGGGAACACCGCATTTTCCGAAGAGTACCGGGAGGTTGCCGAAAAAATGCTGGAGCTGATAAAGTACGGTGAGGAAGGGCCGTTTGCGTATGGATACAACGACGCCTGCACCGCGTTTGCAAACGGGCAGTCCGCAATGTTTGCGATCGGAAGCTATGCTATCCCGCAGATCAAATCGGTAAATCCGGATATGGACATTGACTCGTTTGTGATGCCGGGCAGCTCGGACGCCGACGGCAATACCTTAAATTCCGGCGTGGATCTGATGTTTGCCGTTACGGAGGAATGTGAGAATAAAGAAGCCGCGTATGAGGTGATTGATTTTCTGCTTGCGGATGAAAACGTGCAGGCGTACTTAGACGATCAGAATGCCGTTCCCTGCAAAACCGGGGATTTTACGCTTGCGCCGAACTTAGACGGTATGAAGTCCTACATAGAGAGCGGAAATATGACGGATTACCAGGATCACTATTATCCGGCCGAGATGGCGGTGGACGCGCAGATTCAGACGTTTTTAATCAACCAGGATCCGGACGCATTTTTAACGAAATTTGATTCGGACTGGGCAAGGTATAACCGCGACATTATCCGTATGGTAGAAGAATATAATGCGCAGCACAAATAAAGGGGAAGGAGACCTGAAAAAATGAAAAAAATGAATAACAGGCAGCGGACCTTTGCACTGATGACAATACCGATTCTGATACTGTTTTTTGCATTTAATACACTGCCTTTGATTAAAGGATTTATGTATAGTTTTACTAACTTTAAAGGATATGGGACGTACGACTGGGTGGGTCTGCGCAATTACGCCGATTTGTTCGGCGATATCCGCGTCGGAAAATCGTATCTGTTTACCATCAAATTTGCGCTGGCGGCAACGGTGGCTGTAAACGTAATCAGCCTGATGCTTGCGATTGGCTTAAACAGCAAAATTAAATTTAAAAGCGCCTTACGGGGTATGTATTTCGTACCGAATATTTTGGGCGCGCTGGTAGTCGGTTATATTTTTAACTACCTGTTTACCTATATTGTTCCGGCTGTTGTCGGCATGTTCGGCGGAGAGGCAAGCAGTATTTTAGCGAGCAGCAAGTGGGCGTGGGTTGCTATCGTAATCGTATGCTCCTGGCAGGCGATTGCGATGAATACGATTATTTACATATCCGGGCTGCAGACCGTACCGGAGGATGTATACGAAGCGGGCGCGATAGACGGCGCGACGGGCTGGGCTCAGTTTAAGCATTTGACGTTTCCGTTAATTATTCCGTTTTTCAGCATCAATATGGTTTTGAGCGTAAAAAACTTCCTGATGGTATTCGATCAGATCGTAGCCTTGACAAAGGGCGGCCCGGCGCAGAGCACGGAGTCCATTTCCTATCTGATTTACAATAACGGTATGTCGGGCGGACAGTTTGGTTTTCAGAGCGCGAACGCAGTTCTGTTCTTTGTCATTATTGTTGTATTCTCGGTTGTACAGCTTACAGTAACCGGTAAAAAGGAGGAGCAGTTATAATGGAAAAAGAAATGAAAATAAAAGAAAAGGTCAATTGGCCGGTCACGATTCTTTTGATATTGGGGTTAATTACGATTGCGTTTCCGCTTTATATGACGATTGTGATTGCGTTTAAGCAGCCGACGGAGATGACGAACAGCGTGGCGGGCATTCTTTCGCTGCCGAAGCACTGGAGTTTGTCTAATTTTGCGGAGGCGATGCGGGTAACGGATTTCTGGCGTTCCCTGTTTAACAGCGTTTTGATTACGGCGGTTACGGTTGTGCTTTCGGTTGTGCTGCATTCGATGATCGGGTATGCGGTCGGGCGCAATAAGGCGCGGAATAAGTGGTATAATTTGGTGTATATGTATGTTGTCAGCGGTATGTTCGTGCCGTTTGCTATTTTGATGATGCCGCTGGTTAAGCAGACGGCGCAGATGGGGATTGCAAATATTGTTGGCGTTATCCTCTGTTATGTGGTATTCTATATGCCGATGAACCTGATGCTTTATTCGGGGTATCTGGTGAATATTCCGGTGGCGCTGGAAGAAGCGGCGAGGATTGACGGGGCGACGACGTTTCGGACGTTCTGGAAGGTGATTTTCCCGATTATGAAGCCGATGCATGCGACGGTTGCGGTTATTACGGCTCTTAGTGTGTGGAATGATGTGATGACGCCTCTGGTTATTATGTCGGGGAGCGGGATGAATACGCTTCCGCTGGCGCAGATGACGTTCCAGACGCAGTTCGGGACGAATTATAATCTGGCGTTTGCGTCTTATTTGCTGGCGCTGCTGCCGATATTGATCTTCTATATTATTTGCCAGAAGCAGATATTAAACGGAGTTGTAAATGGGGCGGTGAAATAAAAGAAGGTTATAGGTGTTAGGTGTTGGGGAGGTGTACGCCAGCCGGAGGGCAGGGTATGCGGCCGGAGCGGTGTTTCGGGATTAAGGGGCTCTAAAGTATCCCCTGTATGTGATTTGGGGCGGACGCAACCGCCGGAAACGCGCCGTCCGTGGCGCGGTTCCGGCTTGCCCTGCCATCCGTGGCAGGGCATTGCTGTGATCGGACGGGATACTTAAGAGCCCCTAAATTCCGACACAAGGCTCCGGCCGCATACCCTGCCCTCCGGCTGGCTGCGTTTTCGCAACATTTACATACGGTTGCTTCTTTTATTTTATGGAATAGGATAGGGAGTTTGGATTGCCGGGGGTGTTTTGGCGGAAGCGGCAGGGATATGTTAGTGTTGCTGCAATAGTAATTTTCTTTATTATTTTTTCCGGCTGGAGCGTGTTTGAAAAATGCTTTCTGGCAGATGACGGGAATGGTTTTTAAGCACGCTTTGGGATTACTGAGAAGGAGGACATGAATATGGGAATTATATTTGATAAAGGGAAGAATACGTTTACGTTACATACGAGATCTTCTACGTATCAGATGCAGGTGGATCGATTTGGGTTTTTGCTGCATCTTTATTATGGGAGGCGTACGGAGGGGTGTATGGATTATCTGATCCAGTATGCGGATCGCGGGTTTTCCGGAAATCCTTATGATGCGGGGAATGACCGGGCGTATTCGATGGATGCGCTGCCGCAGGAGCTGCCCTGCCAGGGGACGGGGGATTTTCGGAATACGGCGGTGGTGATCCGCAATGCCGACGGGTCTTATGGGTGTGATTTCCGGTATCGGGGGCATCGTATCCGGAAGGGGAAGTATGCTCTGCCGGGGCTTCCTGCCGTTTATGCGGGGGAGGATGAGGCGGATACGCTGGAGATTGATCTGTTGGATGAGGCGAGCAGGATTGAGGTGACGCTTTTTTACGGGGTTTTGCCGGAACAGAATGTGATTACGAGGAGCGCATGTATTAAGAATCACGGCGCAGGGAAATGTTATCTGAAGAAGGCGCAGGCGGCATGCCTGGATTTTGTGGGCGGGGAGTATGATCTGATTTGTTTTTATGGGCGGCATGCGATGGAGCGGAATGTGCAGCGGACTCCGGTGGCGCACGGGACGCAGGTGATCGGAAGCCGCAGGGGGACGTCCAGCCATCAGTATAATCCGATGTTTGTTCTGGCGGGGCGCGGTACGACGGAGGATACGGGAAGCTGTTATGCGATGTCGTTTGTGTACAGCGGCAGCTTTAAGGGGGAAGTGGAGAAGGATCAGTTTAACCAGACGCGTGCGCTTCTGGGGCTTTCGGATGAGATGTTTTCTTATCCGCTTGAGCCGGGAGAGGTGTTTTTTGTTCCGGAGGTGGTCTGTGCGTACAGCGGGAACGGGCTTTCGGGGCTGTCGCAGGATTTGCATGCCTGTTTTCGGAAGCATCTTTGCCGGGGGAAGTACCGGGACTGCGTGCGGCCGATTTTGCTGAACAGCTGGGAAGCGTCGTATTTTGATATTAACGGTAAGAATGTGTATGAGCTGGCAAGGCAGGCGGCGGATCTGGGGATTGAAATGCTGGTGATGGATGACGGCTGGTTCGGGAAGCGTGATGATGATAACAGCGGGCTGGGAGACTGGTATGTGAATGAGAAGAAGCTGGGCGAGCCGCTGGATGTTTTGATCCGAAAGATTAACGGGCTGGGACTGAAGTTTGGGATCTGGTTTGAGCCGGAAGGCGTGAATGAGGACAGTGATCTGTTCCGGGAACATCCGGACTGGGCGCTTACGATTCCGGGCAGGAACCCGGTTCGGGGGCGCAACCAGCTGGTGCTGGATTTTTCCAGGCCGGAAGTGGTGGATCATATTTTCGGAAAGATGTGCCGTATTCTGGACGCGTGCAATATTGAATATATTAAGTGGGATTTGAACCGCAGCCTGAGTGATTTGTATTCGTGTAATACGAAGGATCAGGGCGGGGTGGCGCATGATTATGTGCTGGGGCTTTATGATTTTTTAGAACGGCTGATGAAGCGTTATCCGGATATTTTGCTGGAGGGCTGCAGCGGGGGCGGCGGGCGGTTTGACGCCGGGATGCTTTATTATACGCCGCAGATTTGGTGCAGCGACAATACGGATGCCATAGACCGTGTCCGGATTCAGTACGGGACTTCGTTTGGGTATCCGGTTTCGGCGGTGGGGGCGCATGTTTCGGCGGCTCCGAACCATCAGACGGGGCGCGTGACGCCGTTTTATACCAGGGGCGTGACGGCTATGGCGGGCACGTTTGGGTATGAGCTGGATCTGGCGGCGCTGACCGATGAGGAAAAGAACCAGATCAAAGAGCAGATCCGGGATTATAAGAGGTATGCGCATCTGGTGCTGGACGGGCGTTATTACCGGCTGACGGATCCGTGCGCCGAAGAGGCCGGGGCGTGGGAATTTGTTTCGGAGGACGGGGCGGAGGCGCTTGTCAGCGTGGTGATGCAGGAGATTCATGGGAATATGACGGTGAGTTATATCCGCTTAAAGGGGCTTTTGCCTGGGTGTTACTATAAAGAGCAGCACAGCGGGGAGGTTTATGCGTCGGACGCGCTGATGGAAGCAGGGATTCCGGTTCCGTCTAAGATGGGGGAATACCGGGCGTATCAGATGTATTTTGTGAAAATATAAGGAAAGGGTGTTTATGGGAAAGGAAGAGTATGCTAAGGCGTTTAAGCTGGGGAAAAAGGATTACCAGACGCGTCTGCTGCGCGGGGAAAAGCCGACGCTTCCTGTTTTGGATGATCTGCTGCCTCAGAAGGGATCTTTTTCGGAGCAGCCGCTGGGCATGGTGCAGATTCCGCTCGAACGGGTGGCCGGGACGAAAACGGTGGGCAGGAGCAGCTCATTTTCGGGGAACTTTATGCCGATATTACGTGAGACGACTGAATTTGCCGCAAAATGGGCGCAGCTTAGCACGGCCCATGTAATAGAGGGGATCCGCGAGCCAATCCGGGCTTATGAATATATGAACCGGTTTTATGTGGAAGAGGGCAACAAACGGGTCAGTGTGATGAAATTTTTTGGCGCGGATTCGATTCGCGGAGAGGTCATCCGGATTGTGCCGAAGCGTACAATGGAACCGGAAAACCGGATTTATTATGAATTTATGGAATTTTACAAGGCCGCGCCGATGCATGATATCTGGTTTTCTAAGGAGGGCAGTTTTGCGAAGCTGCAGGCGGCCGTGGGCAAAGCGCCGGGGGAACGCTGGACGCAGGAAGAGCTGCGGCTGTTTCGGTCGGCTTATGCGCGGTTTGCGGCGGAATTTGGCGCAAATGGCGGCGGCAAGCTGTCTATTACGCCGGGCGACGCGTTTCTTTCGTTCCTTACGCTGTACGGGTATGACGAGGCATGCCGGAAGACGGCAAATGAAATCCGGGAGCTGATTACAAAAAGCTTTGAGGAGTACGCGCTTTTGCAGGAGGAAGAGGGCGTAGATTTAAAAATGGGGCCGAACCGCAAAAAAAAGCCCCTGCATAAGCTGTTTTCACACAGTTCACGAAAGCTTAAGATTGCGTTTATTTACGAAAAGACGCCGGGGACTTCTGCGTGGGCGTATTCGCATGAGCTTGGCAGGCTGTATCTGGAGCAGGCGTTTGCGGATGAGGTGAGCACCGTTTGCTACGGGAACGGCACGAAGGAGAATGCGGAACAGCTTTTAGCGGATGCCGTGGACGCGGGGTGCGGGCTGATTTTTACGACGACTCCGCCGTTTGCGCAGGCAAGCGTAAAGGCGGCGATTGCGCATCCGCAGGTGCGGATTTTAAACTGTTCGTTAAATACCTCGCACCGTTATATCCGCACCTATTATTCCAGAATGCACGAAGCGAAATTTCTGATGGGGGCGATTGCGGGCGCCATGGCGGAAAATGCGAAGCTTACCTATATTGCGGATTACCCGATTTACGGATCGATTGCAAATATCAACGCGTTTGCGCTGGGGGCTAAGATGATTAACCCGCGCGCGAAGGTTTATCTGGAATGGACCGCCAAAAAAGAGGGGGATATTGAGGAAAAAATAAGAGAAAACGGCTCGTCTTGTATTTCCGGACGCGATATGGCGATCCCGGAGGAAGCGTCGCGGTTTTTCGGCATTTACCATATGGACGGCGAACGGCCGAGAAATCTTGCCATGCCGCTGTGGCACTGGGGCAAATTTTACGAGCAGCTGATCCGCACGATTATGGAGGGAACCTGGAAATATGACGAAAATCCGGGAGCGAAAAAGGCCATTAATTACTGGTGGGGGATGTCGGCGGGCGTGATTGACGTGGTTTGTTCCAAGTATCTGCCGATTGGGACGAAGCGGCTGGTGGAGCTTTTGAAATCGACGATTTGTATGGGGCAGTTTAATCCGTTTTCCGGTGTGCTGTATTCGCAGGACGGGACGGTGCTCTCCGATCCGGACGCGTGCCTTTCACCGGAGGAGATTATGACGATGGACTGGCTGGCGGAAAATGTGGTCGGTTCGATTCCGGAGGAAGGGGAACTGAAGGAGCAGGCGAAGCCGGTAATCAGCCAGCAGGGGGTGAAGAAGGGGGTATGAAGATCCTTGCGGTTGCGGATGAGGAGTCGGCGTCTCTGTGGGATTATTATGAAAAAGGAAAGCTTGACGGCATTGATCTGATTGTGTCCTGCGGGGATTTGGATCCGCAGTACCTGTCATTTCTGGCGACGGTTTCGTCCGTTCCAGTGCTCTATGTGCACGGGAACCACGATTGCCGTTACGGGCAGACGCCGCCGGAGGGCTGTATCTGTATTGAGGATAAGATTTATGTACAGGAAGGGATCCGGATCCTGGGGCTGGGCGGTTCGATGCGCTATAAGGAGGGAGCGCACCAGTATACGGAATGGGAAATGCGCCGCCGGGCGGCAATGCTTGTGCCCAAAATCTTTGCAAAGGGCGGTTTTGATATCCTGGTGGCACACGCGCCGGCATTTGGCCTCAATGACGGGCGGGATTTGCCCCACCAGGGGTTTCGGGTATTTTTGTGGCTGATGGAGAAATACCGCCCGCGATATTTTGTACACGGGCATATGCATCTTTCTTACGGGGGAGGGGCGAAGCGCCGCGATCGGTATTTGGATACCTGTGTGGTGAATGCATGTGGAACATGCGTGATTCGGATGGATAAGGAGTGACGTTTTTTTGCAGGCGGTACAGGCGCCCGGAACAAAGAGGGCCTGTACCGGTTTTGCGTGTCCGACACGGGAAAGGAATGGTTTTTGGATGTCTTTTTGGTATACATTCTGCAGTAACTTGTTTGGGATCGGGATCAGCCTGATTTTTATGCTGTGGACGTCTGCCCTTTTGCTGGGCAAAAAGCCGCAGAACAGGCAGGGGATTGCCGGTATGCTGGCTGTGATTGTTTTCTTTTTGGTTGTTTTTGCGGCTTTGGGAGCAGCTTTTTACAGATTTGGTTTATTTCGGTGGAAGTATAATGCGGGCCGTATTTTGTTTTATTACCTGGTGTTTCCTTTAGAGATGCTGCTTTTGCGGGCGCTGTACCGGGAACGCTGTCTGGTTTGCTGGGTACTTGCCCTGCTTATGGAAATGATCGACTCATTTGCGTCGAACGCCGGATTTTTGTTTAGCCGGTATGAGATATTTGATCTGGGCGTTCCCGGGCAGCGCGTATTATATTATCTGTTCTCATGGGGACTGGCTCCGCTGTTTCAGACGGCAGTAATCCTGCTGCTTTATAAAACGAAGTTTTGCAGGCTGTTCCGGAACTGGATATCGTTAAAAACAATTCA
>CAMSEJ010000065.1 GCA_947057405.1 uncultured Roseburia sp. | reverse complement strand
ACTGGGCATGTATGGAAAAAAGACCATTTTGTTTATTGACGAAATCCACCGTTTTAATAAAAGTCAACAAGATTATCTGCTGCCCTTTGTAGAAGACGGAACGGTCATTCTTATCGGCGCTACAACTGAGAATCCCTATTTTGAAGTCAACGGGGCGCTTTTGTCCCGTTCGGTGATTTTTGAATTGAAGCCGCTTTCGGCAGAGGACATCAAAGCGCTGCTGCGGCGTGCGGTGACGGACCGGGAAAAGGGCATGGGAGCCTTTGGGGCAGTGATAGAAGAGGAAGCGCTGGATTTTCTGGCAGATGCGGCGGACGGCGACGCAAGGGCGGCGTTAAATGCCGTTGAGCTGGGAATATTAACAACCGGGCGGGATGCGGACCAGACGATCCGCATTACCTTATCTGTAGCGGAGGAATGCATCCAAAAGCGTGCGGTCCGCTACGACAAAAGTGGGGACAACCATTACGATGTGATATCCGCGTTTATCAAAAGCATGCGCGGGTCCGATCCGGACGCCGCAATCTATTATCTTGCCCGGATGCTTGTCGCGGGCGAAGACATCCGGTTTATTGCAAGGCGTATTCTAATCTGCGCTTCGGAGGACGTGGGAATGGCGGATCCGGGCGCGTTAAGCGTCGCGGTCTCCGCATCTCTTGCCGTGGAGCGCGTGGGAATGCCGGAAGCGCGGATTATTCTTGCGGAAGCGGCTGCATACGTAGCCACCGCGCCCAAAAGCAATGCGTCGTATCTGGCAGTCAACCGGGCAATGGACCGGGTGAAAACGTCCGGGACGGCTTCGGTGCCGGTACACCTTATGGATGCAAGCTACCGGTCGGCGGGCAAATTGGGGCGCGGGATCGGGTACCGGTATGCGCATGATTTTCCCGGGCATTACGTGGAGCAGCAGTATCTGCCGGACGAGCTGTCCGGCGAACGGTTTTACCTGCCTACCGAAAACGGCTACGAAAAGCAGGTGCGCTCCTACCTTGGGAGCCTGGAGCAATTCAAAAAGAAGGAAACGGACGAAAACTGCCGGCAATCGAAAAATAACTAGGAGGAATCAACATGAAAGCATTTCCGGAACTGACAAGGGAAGAATTATTGCAGGAGAAGAACGAACTGGAAAAAGAATACAGGAAATATCAGATGAGGGGGCTGCAGCTGGATATGTCAAGGGGAAAGCCGTCCGCAGAACAGCTGGATCTTTCGATGGAGCTGATGGACGTTCTGCACAGCGGCGTGAACCTCGCCTGCGACGACGGGACGGACTGCCGCAATTATGGCGTAGTGGACGGCATCCAGGAGGCGAAGGTGCTTTTAGGGGATATGATTGAATGCAATCCGGACAACATCATGATTTACGGCAATTCCAGCCTGAATATCATGTATGATACCGTTTCCCGTTCCATGACGCACGGTGTAATGGGCAGCACCCCGTGGTGTAAGCTGGACAAGGTGAAATTTTTGTGTCCCGTGCCGGGATATGACAGGCACTTTACGATTACGGAGCATTTCGGAATCGAAATGATCAACGTTCCGATGCTACCCACCGGCCCGGATATGGACATGGTGGAACAGCTGGTGGCAAGCGACGACGCGATCAAGGGCATCTGGTGCGTGCCGAAGTATTCCAATCCCCAGGGCATCACCTATTCCGACGAAACGGTGCGCCGCTTTGCCCGGTTAAAGCCTGCGGCAAAGGATTTCCGGATTTACTGGGACAATGCATACGGGGTGCATCATCTGTATGATATCGACCATGACAATCCGATTGAGATTTTTGCGGAATGCAAGCGGGCGGGCAATCCGGATCTGGTGTACAAATTCTGCTCCACCTCCAAAATCAGCTTCCCTGGCTCGGGCGTAGCCGCTATTGCCGCTTCCGCCAACAACCTGGAATACATTAAAAAACAGCTTATGGTGCAGACCATCGGCTACGACAAGGTAAACCAGCTGCGCCATGTGCGCTTTTTCCGGAATATCCACGGTATTACGGAGCATATGAAAAAACATGCTCAAATTTTGCGCCCCAAATTTGAAATGGTGTTAAATATATTAAACGAAGAGCTGGGCGAGCGGGGAGTCGGGAGCTGGTATTCTCCGAAAGGCGGCTATTTCATCTGCTATGAAGCGATGGAAGGATGCGCAAAGGAGATTGTTGCAATGGCAAAAAAGGCAGGCGTTGTGATGACCCCGGCAGGAGCGCCGTTCCCGTATGGGAAGGATCCGAAGGATTCGGTGATCCGGATCGCGCCGACGTATCCGAGCCTTCAGGATCTGGAAACGGCGACGAGAATTTTTGTGGTATGTGTAAAACTGGCGAGCGTAGAGAAGCTGCTTGCCGAATAACGGGAAAAACCGGTGAAAATAGATTGCATTTTATGCCGTTTGGTGTCAAAATAGAACAAGGGGAAGAGGCGTTTCGGTTTTTTGCCGTGCCGTGGGCAGGGAACCATAAACAGGAGGTTTTACATGGAATATAAAAATATAACGGATGTAAAAAACCCGGTTTCGCGCATTGTATTTGGAACCGCCGCTCCGGCAATGATGCGGGGAGAAAATGTGTTTGGGCTGCTGGATAAGGTATTTGCGGCAGGAATCAACACATTTGACACCGCAAGGGCCTACGGTATGGCAGAAAAATCGCTTGGCGAATGGATAGCGGCGCGGGACTGCCGGGACAGGGTGGTCATTCTGTCCAAAGGGGCGCACCCGCTGCCGGGCTCGAACGAACCGCGTGTAACGCCGAGCGCCATCCGGGAGGATGTCGAACAGTCCCTCCGGATGCTTGGAACATCGTTTCTGGATATCTATATGCTTCACCGGGACGACCCGAGGGTGCCCGCAGGGCCGTTGGTCGAAACGCTGAACGAATTGCGGGAGGAAGGCAAAATCGGCGTATTCGGCGGTTCAAACTGGAGTTACGGGCGGATTGACGAAGCAAACGAATATGCCTATGCCCATGATATGTTCGGCTTTGACGTATCAAGTCCGGCCTACAGCCTTGTCAGGATAAAGGAGGATCCCTGGGGCTTTGGGTATGTGGATATTTCGGGCAGGGAGCATGAAGCGGAGCGGGCCTGGTACGAGGACAAGGGCGTGGAGGTATTTGCTTATGCAAGCTTAGGGCACGGCTTTTTGTCCGGAAAATTTTCGTCAAACGAAAAAAAGCGTGCGGCAGAGCTTTTGGATCCCTGCGGGGTGCGGGGGTATCTCTGCCCCCGGAACCTGGAGTGTCTGGCGCGTGCGGAACGGCTCGCGGGCAAAAGACGCGCCACGGTGCCGCAGATTGCCCTGGCATGGCTTTTGCAGCAGCCGTTAAATCCCATGGCAATCTGTTCCGCGTCTGCGGCAGAGAATATGCTTTCGGATATCAAAGCGTTGGATCTGGAGCTGGATGCGGCAGAATTAAACTGGTTAAGTGAAGGGGATACATAATGCGTCCGGAGGAAATGTGTTTTTTGCTTTGGGCGCAGGGATTCAGGAAAGGTGGGAACATATGATTTTGGAGAGGATTTTGGATTTAACAGACTATGGGCTGGCAACCGGGCTGATTGAACCGGCGGATACGATCTTTACGGTAAACCGCCTGCTGGAATTATTCGGACTGGATGAAATGGAAGAAGAAGCGGTCCGGGCGCATGCCGGTAAGGGCGCTATGACAAGGCAGCAGGCGGAGGATGCATTGGAAGGCATTTTAAAAGACATGCTGGATTATGCATACGAAAACGGATTAACGGAAGAAAACGGCGTAGTGTACCGGGATTTGTTCGATACAAAAATCATGGGCCTTCTGGTGCCGCGGCCAAGCGAAGTCATTGCCCGGTTTCGGAGCCTGTATGAAAAAGATCCGAAGGAGGCGACGGATTATTTCTATTCATTGAGCCGGGATACGGATTATATCCGCAGATATCGCATCAAAAAGGATTTGAAATGGACCGCGGATACCGAGTACGGCACGCTTGATATTACGGTGAATCTGTCTAAGCCGGAAAAGGATCCGAAGGCAATCGCTGCGGCGAAGTTCGCAAAGCAGGCGGGTTATCCGAAGTGCCTGCTCTGCCGGGAGAACGAAGGCTATGCCGGGCGCGTGAACCATCCGGCCAGGCAGAACCACAGGGTCATTCCGGTTACGATCAACCACAGCGACTGGTTTTTCCAGTATTCGCCGTATGTATATTACAATGAGCACTGTATCGTGTTCCATTCCGAGCATAAGCCGATGAAAATCGAGCGGGCGACATTCGGCAAGCTTTTGGATTTTGTAGCGCAGTTTCCGCATTACTTTGTCGGATCCAATGCGGATCTGCCGATTGTCGGGGGATCGATTCTGAGCCATGACCATTTTCAGGGCGGAAACTATGAATTTGCCATGGCAAAGGCGCCGGTGGAACGGGAAATTTCTTTTGCGGGATTTTCGGACGTGAAGGCGGGCATTGTGAAGTGGCCGATGTCCGTGATCCGTCTGGACTGTGCAAACCGGGAACGGCTGATCGAACTGGCGGACCGGATTTTGCTGGCATGGAGAGGATATACGGACGAGGCGGCGTTTGTGTTTGCAGAGACGGACGGGGAGCCTCACAATACGATTACCCCGATTGCGCGCAGGCGCGGGGAGCTGTTTGAGCTGGATCTGGTGCTGCGCAATAATATCACGACAAAAGAGCATCCGCTTGGCGTGTATCATCCCCATGCGAAGCTGCACCATATCAAGAAAGAAAATATCGGCCTGATTGAAGTAATGGGGCTTGCGGTGCTTCCGGCAAGGTTAAAGGATGAGATGGCGGCGCTTCAAAAGGCGATTCTGGAAGGTGCGGATTTGCGGGCAGACGAAGCCCTTGCCAAGCATGCGGACTGGGTGGATGAATTTTTGCCGAAGTATTCGTCCGTTACGGCGGATAATATAGAAGGTATTGTCAGAACGGAGATTGGGCTGGTATTCTCGGAGGTGCTTGAGGATGCAGGCGTTTATAAATGTACGGAAGAAGGCCGGGCGGCGTTCCTGCGGTTTTTAGAGAGCGTCAAATAGTGTGACAGCCAAAAACAGGAGATTTGCTGCGGTACGTCAGCCAGGGGGCAGGGGATGTCCCCGGCTGACAGCGTTTTTTACGGTGTCAGATTTCCCTTTTGAAGAAAGAGGGGGTGAAGGAGCGGAATTTTTGAGGTTTTATATCGTATCAGGTTTGAGTGGGGATTCTGCATAGAATCTTTTTTTTACATATAATAAGGAGACCGCTTTTTGCGCCGTGTGCGGCTTAAATTACGGAGGAGATGAAAGAAACCGGTATGGAGAAAAACAGTAAGGGCAGAAAAAAGTACAGATTGCGGAAAAAAACTCTGCTGGCCTGCGTACTTGCGGCGGGCCTGATTTTTATTGCGGGGCGGATCTGCTTTCGGGCCGGAGGAAACGACGGCCGGGCAAAAACAGGACTGGCCGGGGCGGGAATGTCATTTCCTGTGCCGCAGGAGGCGGACGGACCGCAGGAGGATGCGCAGGACAGGGCGCGGCAGGAGGTGCTCGAACAGGCGGAGAGGATGGCGGCTTCCTATGATTATGACGGGGCAATTGCGCTGCTTACGGCGGCGGAAGGATATGAAACGGACAGCGGAATGCAGGAACGGGCGGCTGCTTACGGGGCAGTGAAGGAGACTTGCGTACCGGTTTCTATGGAGGAGGTAACGCATGTGTTTTACCATTCTCTGGTGGTCGATCCGGACCGGGCATTTTCGGGACAGGATACGGATCCGCAGGCGGCCGGGAACAACCAGTGGATGACGACGATCCGTGAATTTGAGAAAATCACGCAGGAAATGTACGACAGAGGTTATGTGATTGTCGGAATACACGATCTGATTGAGGAAACGACGGACGAAAACGGCAATACGGTGTATTCGCCCGCCCGGATTATGCTGCCGCCGGGAAAGCGGGCTTATGTGCTTTCGCAGGATGATTTGAGTTATTACCACTGTTATGACAATTACGGGTTCGCATCCCGGATGGTTTTGGACGAAAACGGGAAGCCGATCTGTGAGTATATAGAGGAAGACGGGACGCATGTCAGGGGAGCTTATGATGTCGTGCCTCTGCTGGATGCGTTTATTGAGGAGCATCCGGATGCCTCTTACCGGGGAGCAAAGGGATTAATTGCTCTTACCGGTTATAACGGAATTTTGGGATACCGCACGGATGACAGTTATCTGGATGTTAACGGAAATATCAATGAGGATAAGAAAAACTGGCTGGCGGAGCACCCGGATTTTGATATCGAACAGGAGCGCGCAGGGGCAAAGCAGGTGGCGGACGCCATGAAGGCGGGGGGCTGGGAGTTTGCCAGCCATACCTGGGGGCATATCCGGATTGGAGAGGTCGGGCTGGAACGCCTGATGTATGATACGCAGAAATGGCGGGAGAATGTGGAACCGATTGTGGGACCAACGGATGCGATTGTGTTTGCGCACGGGCAGGATCTGGGCGAATGGGGAGACTATGAGGAATCGAATGCCAAATACCGTTATTTGCGTGAGCAGGGATACCGCGTGTTCTGCAATGTGGATTCTAATTTGTACCGGACCTGGTTTGGCAGGGATTACCTGCGGCAGGGGCGCAGGAATCTGGACGGGCTTCGGATTTACTTTAATGCAATCGGGGAACAGGATAATATCGGGGATTTATTTGATGCCGGGACGGTGCTGGATCCGGACCGGCCGCCGGTACAGCGGGTGAAATAAAGATTCCCAGCCCCTTCCCATTGCATTTTCGCAAAAGATATGCTACATTAGATGCGTTGCAAAACAATCAGAACTGAGGATGGGCCATTGGAAGAAATTAAATTTATTGTAAAACTGGCAGGCGTACCCATCGGTGTGACTGCCCTGTACGGATCGACCCGGACGTTTTGCGGGGAATATCTGACTGAAGAGGCGCCGGCATTTTCTGTCTGTGTGGCGCCCGGCGACATTGACAAAGAACGGCAGAAGGCGGATTCGGCGCATCATTATTCAAATGCGTATCTGGAGACGCTTGCGCTCTACCGCAAAATCGCGGCGGGCCTTTTGGATTATGATACGCTTTTGTTTCACGGGTCGGTCATTGCCGTGGACAACAGCGCGTATCTGTTTACCGCCAAAAGCGGGACAGGCAAGAGCACGCATACCCGTCTGTGGCGGGAGCTGTTCGGCGTGCGCGCCGTGATGGTCAATGACGACAAGCCGCTGCTTCGGGTAACGGAGCATGGGGCAACCGCTTACGGCACGCCCTGGAACGGCAAGCACCGTCTGAGTACGAATATTGCGGTTCCGTTAAAGGCAGTGTGTATTTTGGAGCGGGACGAAACAAACCACATAGCACCGGTCACAGCCAGGGAAGCCTGGCCAATGCTGATGCAGCAGAGCATCCGGCCTGCGGACCCGGTCAGGTTAAAGCAGGTAATGTGCTTAATTGATGGACTTTCGGCAAACGTAAAGCTGTACCGTCTGGGCTGCAATATGGATCCGTCTGCGGCGGAAGCGGCATATCAGGGGATGCAGTAATTTGGAGGATACGATATGAAGTTGAAAAAAGAATTTATTACACATGAAAGCGACGGCGAGCAGATTTTGGTGTCTTCGGATACCAGGGCATTTTCCGGGCTGGTGCGCAGCAACAGCACGGCGGCATTTATTGTAAACCGCTTAAAATCAGAGACGACAATCGGACAGATTGTAGATGAGATGGCAAAGGAATATGACGCTCCCCGCGCCGTTATGGAGCAGGACGTGAAAAAAATTGTTGAACAGCTTGCATCCATTGGGGCAATCGAAGGGGAGCTGCGATGAGCGGCATACAGGCTTCGGATGATATCCGGTTTGATCTGGCATGCGATATCGTCTATTTGTGCGCCTGCGCCCTGCACGGCGTACAGCCGGATGCCGGGCGGACGGGGCGGATGGATTTAAAAAAGCTGTACCGGATGTGCCAGTTCCACAGCCTGACGGCCATGGTATGCATGGCGCTTGAGCAGACGGACGCGTTTTCGGCCGCAGATCCTGCGGTGGCAAAAAAGTGGCATGACGCCAGGGCAAAAGCGATCCGCAAAAATATGCTCTTAGACGCGGAGCGCGAACAGATCTTTGCGGAAATGGAGCAGGCGGGCATCTGGCATATGCCGTTAAAGGGAAGTGTCTTACAGGGCCTTTACCCGAAATACGGAATGCGCCAGATGGCGGACAACGATATACTTTACGATCCGAACGGCCAGAAGCGGCTGGCAGAGATAATGGAGCAGCGGGGATACGACGTGGAGGTCTGCGGCAAGTCCAACCACGATGTATTTATGAAGCCCCCCATTTATAACTTTGAAATGCACACGTCCCTGTTCGGCCAGTACAGCGGCGGGGCATGGTACGGTTATTATAAGAATATAAAAGAACGGTTGTCGGCGGACGAAGGGACATCGTTCCGGTATCACTTTACGGACGAGGATTTTTACCTTTATATGACGGCACACACCTACAAGCACTACAGCCACAGCGGAGTCGGGCTCCGGTCATTGGCAGATGCCTATGTATTTACCGAAGCAAAGGGCAAAACAATGAACTGGGAGTATCTGAAGCGTGAAGCGGAGAAGATGGGGATTGCGGATTTTGAAGAACACAGCAGAGTTCTGGCAAAGAAGCTGTTTTCCTCGCCGGTTTGGCCGCAGCAGGCAGGGCTTACGAAAGAGGAGGAAGCAATGCTTTCTTATTTTGCAGGCTCCGGAGCTTACGGGACCACAAAGAATTTTGTAGAGAACCGGATGCGGGAAGCACAGGAAGGAAGCGGCAGGACAGGCTTAGGAAGCAAACTGCGCTTCATTTACCGCCGTCTGTTTCCGACAATGGAATGGTTTGAAAACTACGAGCCGTTTTTTGCAAAGCACCGGATATTAATCCCGTTCTTTTTGATATATCGGTTTTTCCGCCGCCTGTTCGGCAAGAAAAAAATTCGGGACGAACTGCGTGTTATGCGCAAATACGGAAAAGAGAAATAAGACTGTTTACCGTTTGGGCAGTCTTGTTTTTTACGAAGATGTGTTAGGGGGAGAGGTTTTGGTATCGCGCCGCCGGAAGGAGGCTGCGGCAGAGGGGGAGGCCAGTACGGGCTGTGCTCCGGAATTAAGTATTTCTAAACAATCCCATTGGATAATCAAATGCGGACGGAACCGCCCGAAACGCGCCATCCATGGCGCATTCGGGCTTCCACGGACGTCCTGTCCGTGGATTCCTGGATTTCGCAGGGATTGTTAAGAAATTCTAAATTCCGTCACAATGCCCGTACTGCCTCCCCCTCTGCCGCAGCCTCCTTCCGGCTCCGTTATCAAAATCCTGTAAGCTGTGAGTCTGCAGTCCTGCCAAATCTACCGCCAGTCAACAAATCTCATCCAAAAGCCTGTCAAAACAGCAGTCAGCCGGGGGGGACATGGCAAGCGGCATTCGCCCTGCAAGCCGAGAGTCTGCAGCCCTGCCGAAATCCACGGCCAATCAACAAACCTCAACCAAAAGCTTGTCAAAACAGCAGTCAGCCAGAGGGCAGGGGATGCGGCGTTTGCCCTGTAACAGGAGTTAGTGGCTCTTAAGAATCCCATTCAATTCCAGCAATGCCCTGCCACGGATGGAGATCGGAAGAGCGTCGTGTAGGGAAAGAGTGTGGTACCTTGTGTAG
>CAMSEJ010000064.1 GCA_947057405.1 uncultured Roseburia sp. | reverse complement strand
CGGGCGGCCGAACAAAAGGATTTGTCCGGTTACACGGCACAGAGCGCAGACGCATTCCGGGCAGCGCTGTCAGCCGCGCAAAGGCTGCTGGAAGATAACGGGGCTTCCCCCGCCGCAATCGAAGCGGCGCTGTCAGCCTTAGCGGGCGCGCAGGCCGGATTGAAGCCGGTACCGGCCCCGGCGCTGCCCGACGGCGGAACGAAGGAGCCGGCAAAAACCGTCCCGGCAAAGGGCACGTCATTTGAAACGGGAGGGTTCCGCTTTCTTGTGACCAAATCCGACGCCAAAAAAGGCACGGTATCTCTGGTAAAAGCAACCGGCAGGAAGAAAGCAAAGCTGACGGTTCCCGCAACGGTCAGAACGGACGGATTTCAGTTTGCCGTGACGAAAATTGCCCAAAATGCATTCCGCAAAAACACAAAACTTACCGGTATTACCATCGGTAAGAATGTTGCCGCGATCGGTGCAAACGCATTCCAGGGGTGCAAAAAACTGAAAAACATCACGTTTCAGGGCAAAAAAGCCCCTTCCGTCGGCAGCAAGGCGTTCAAAGGGATTTCGGCAAAGAGTAAAATAACCGTACCGAAGAAAATGTCTTCCACGCAGCTTCGGAAGCTTAAGAAGCGTATGGAGTCGGCAGACATTGGCAGGAAGGCGGTTTATCGAGCAAAATAACAGTTGATTTCGGGGAAAGGACGGGCAGCCTGGCCGGCTTTTCCCCGGCTTTGTTTTGGGTGGGAACATTGCCGCCGCACCTCTTGAAAGCCCCGCCTGTATATGCTATAATGCAACGAAGATTTCTTAGCGGGTCCTTAATGGTATTTCAGGGGGGAATTTGGGAATGGGGAATAAAACAACGCGGTTTTTGACGGTCAGCCTTGCGCTGACATCGGTCTTTTGTGTAATCATTTTCAGTGTTCAGAATATCTGGAACAATGTCATGGGTACGGATGCCATAACGGATATCGGGGTGATTTACATGTCCGGAATGAGCGAGCAGATGGCGAATCATTTCGGGACGACCATTGAGCTGCAGCTAAGCCATGCCGGGGCCGTGGTGGATTCGGTTCCGCCGCAGCGGGACGGGAAGCATTCCGCGGTCCGGGCGGCGCTTGCCGAAACCGCCCAATCCAGAGGGTTTGCGTATCTGGCGTTTTGCAGGCAGGACGGTACGTTTGACATGATTTACGGCAAACAGATGCGGTCCGGTCTGCCGGAAGCATTTTTTGACTCTTTACAAAAGGGGGAAGAAAAGCTGAGTGCGGGCTGGGACGAGGACGGCGTGCCGATTGTTATGATAGGCGTGCCTGCCGCATACCCGTTAAAGGACGGCGGGCAGAGCATTGCGCTTGTGGCGGGGCTTCCGACCGGTTATCTGCGTGAAACCCTGGCGCTGAGCGTCGATACTTCCATGGTAGAATATTCCATCATCCGCCGAAACGGAAGTTTTATTCTGCAAAGCGAGAATATGGCGGACAGCGAGAATTATTTTGACCGGATTGGCAGCAAATATGAGCGGATTGCAGGAAAGGATCCGGGACAGTTTGCCGAAGAGCTGGTTGAGTCAATGGATGCCGGAACGGATTATACCAGTGAAGTCCAGGTGGCGGGGGTGCGTCACAACCTGTACTGCACGGCGCTGCCCGATACGGAATGGTACCTGCTTTTGTACCTGTCCTACGGCACGATAGACGAAACGATTGCCGGGCTGGGGTTTCGGTGGAGCATTGTTTCCATAGGCGGCTGTGCACTGATTCTTCTGATCCTGCTTTTGGTATTTTTAGGCTATTTCCGTCTGACCAGACAGCAGATCCGCACGCTGGACGAAGCGCGTAAATCGGCGGATAAGGCGCGCCGGTCCGCAGAGCGCGCAAGTCAGGTGAAAAGCGAATTTCTTTCCAATATGAGCCATGATATCCGCACTCCGATGAACGGCATTATGGGCATGACGACCGTGGCGATCGCCAACCTGGAAAATACGCCCAGGGTCAGCTCCTGCCTGCGCAAAATCAACGTTTCCAGCCGGCATTTGCTGGGACTTCTCAATGATATGCTGGATATGTCCAAAATCGAACAGGGCTATCTGTCCATGAACATCGAACCGGTTTCGCTGCGCGAGATCGTACATAATGTACTGACAATTATCCAGCCGCAGATCCATGAGAAAAAACAGCATTTTAACATTTACACCCATGACATTATCTGTGAAAATGTGCTGGGAGATGCCGTCCGCATGCCGCAGATCCTGCTGAACCTTCTGGGAAACGCGACCAAATTTACGCCGGAGGACGGGGAAATTCAGGTGGTCATCAGCCAGGAGGATTCCCCGAAGGGAGACGGTTATATCCGGACGCATTTGTATGTAAAGGACAACGGCGTCGGCATGGACGCGGAATTTAAGGATAAGATTTTTGAAGCGTTTGCCAGGGAGGACAGCAGCCGCGTACAAAAAGCCGAGGGTGCGGGGCTGGGGCTTACCATTACAAAGCACATTGTGGATGCCATGCAGGGCGCGATTGTGGTGGAAAGCGCACCGGGACAGGGCAGTACGTTCCATGTAATCCTGGATTTGGAAAAGACGCACATGCAGGAGCTGGCGCTTAAGCTGCCGGAACGGAGCATACTGGTGATAGACGACGACAGGCGGGTGCTTGAAACGGCAGAAGAGATGCTGCGTTCCATCGGGTTAAAGCCGGATCCGGTCCGGGATGAACAAGAGGGAATAGATATGGCATGCCGGAGGCATGAGGACGGGAACGGATATCATATGATCCTCTTGGACTGGAGTTTAAAGAAACCGGGCTGTATCCGCATAATAGAACGGCTTCGCGGGCATCTGGGCAGCGACGTGCCGATTTTGATCCTGTTTGACGGGGATTGGGGAGAAGTGGAAACGGAGGCCCGCGCCGCAGGGGCAATCGGGTGTATTGCAAAACCGCTGTTTCGTTCGAGCCTGTATTACGGCCTGCGTAAATATGCGGAGGCAGATGTCCTTCGGCAGCCGGTGAAGGAAGAGAAGGAGCCGATGGATTTTTCCGGACGGCGGGTTTTGATGGCGGAGGACAATGAGCTGAACTGGGAGATTGCCAATGAGCTGCTTGCCGATCTGGGGATTGCGATGGACTGGGCGCAGGACGGGCTGATTTGTGTGGGAAAATTTGCACAGTCGCCGCCGTATTCGTACGACGGGATTTTAATGGATCTGCGGATGCCGAAGATGACCGGATTTGAGGCGGCCGAAGCGATCCGTGCGCTGGATCGGGAGGACGCGGGGGAGATTCCGATTATTGCCATAAGCGCGGATGCGTTTTATGATGATGTGAAGCGGTGCTTAGAATGCGGGATGAATGCGCATACGCCAAAGCCCATTGATATTTTGGAGGTGGCGGCATTGCTGGAACGGTATTTTCGTGAGTATGACAGGAAGCGCGGCAGGGAATAAGGGTTTTTCGGAGGGGTTCGTTTAAAAAACAGGAATGTTGTCCATACTTTTACATATGATGTATTAGCGCTGCAACGGTTTGCCGCAGCGCTTGGAAAGGTAGGACAGGATGAAAACATTTGAGGAACTGTATCAGGAAATCATGGAGCAGGAGTTAAAAAACGGCAGGAGCCTTTCGGAGCAATACGACAATTATCCGATGGACTGCCTGCTGCACCCGAAGGATTACGCCCCGGTGATCCCGGTCGGAAGCTGCGATACCTGTGAAGGAGAGGGAAGCTGCCGGAAAAGCTGCGTTTTTGACGCGATAAAAAAGATAGACGGCAGGATTTATATTGACCCGCAGAAGTGTACAGGCTGCGGGGTCTGCGTCGACGTCTGCAAGATGGGGCATCTGATCGAAAACAGGGAAATTTATCCGGTCTTGGAAGCCTTGTGCGACCGCAGCCGGGAAGTGTATGCGCTGATTGCCCCTGCGTTTGCCGGGCAGTACGGCAAGGATGCGGGAGCGGGGCAATTGCGCGCAGCGTTTAAGAAAATCGGTTTTACCGGTATGGTGGAGGTGGCTGCGTTTGCGGATATCCTTACGTTAAAGGAAGCGCTTGAATTTGACCGTCATGTGGTGGAACAGGGGGATTTCCAGCTTACCAGCTGCTGCTGTCCGGTCTGGATTGCGATGATCCGCGATATTTATCAGGATCTGGTCGGCCATGTGCCGGGGGCGGTATCGCCGATGGTTGCCGCCGGAAGGGTGGTCAAGCAGCTGCATCCAAACGCCGTTACGGTATTTATCGGGCCGTGCATGGCAAAGAAGAAAGAAGCCAGGGAGCCGGATATTGCGGATGCGGTGGATTTTGTGCTGACCTTTCAGGAGGTGGAGAAATTTTTTGACGCAATGAACTTAAAGCCTCAGAAGCTTTCTTCGGACGAGCGGGAGCATTCCTCAAGGGCGGGGCGCATTTATGCCAGGATGTCCGGCGTCAGCGAAGCGGTCCGGACAACCGTAGAGCAGCTAAATCCCGGCAAAAAGGTAAAAGTGAAAGCCGAGCAGGCGGACGGGGTTTTGGCGTGCAAAGACCTGATTGAAAGAATACAGAACGGAGAAACGGACGGAAATTTCTTTGAAGGCATGGCGTGCAGCGGGGGCTGCGTGGGCGGGCCGAAGGTTCTGATCCCGAAAGAAGAGGGAAAGGAATTCGTAAACCGGTACGGGGAAGAAGCGGCTTATAAAACGCCCCTTGAGAATCCTTATGTAAAAGAACTGCTTAAAAGGCTGGGCTTTACGGACATTATGGATTTTCTGGAGCATTCGGATTTGCTGACGCGCAGCTTTGTAAGCGGGGACAGCCGCTGATCGCACAGAAATCCGTAACAGTTCCTCCTTTTGGCTTTCCTGTTACAGAATCCGGCCTATTTCAAGTTTGCCTGCGGCAAAGGGGCCGGATTCCCTGCTGTTTTTGCTATATTGGCTACGAACTGCGCAGCAAGTGCGCAGTTGCAGGCCAAACTGTTACAGAAATCCACAAAAAATTTGACGAAACTATTGATTTTTTGGCAGAATTTCTATATATTTATATTAAAGACGGTCAAAGAACCTGTCAAAAAATATCTGTAAAAATCTTTTAAGGAGGAAATCAAATGTCTAGAGCAAAAAAGTCAATGGATGGTAACACGGCTGCCGCACATGTTGCGTATGCCTTTACGGATGTTGCTGCCATTTACCCGATTACGCCTTCCAGCCTAATGGCTGATACGGTAGACCAGTGGTCTGCGGCAGGGCAGGAGAATATTTTCGGGAATCAGGTGAAAGTAGTGGAAATGGAATCAGAAGCGGGTGCAGCGGGCGCGGTTCACGGCTCCCTTGCAGCAGGCGCTTTGACAACTACCTTTACAGCATCCCAGGGGTTATTGCTGATGATTCCGAATATGTACAAGATTGCGGGCGAGCAGCTTCCGTGCGTATTTGACGTATCCGCACGTACCGTTGCGACACAGTCCTTGAATATCTTCGGCGACCACAGCGACGTATATGCCTGTCGCCAGACTGGTTTTGCTATGTTATGCGAGACAAACACACAGGAAGTTATGGATTTAAGCCCGGTTGCACACTTAGCGACCATCGAGGGCAAGGTTCCGTTTATCAACTTCTTTGACGGTTTCCGTACCTCTCACGAGATTCAGAAGATCAAAGAGTGGGATTACGCAGATCTCAAAGAAATGTGCAATATGGACGCGGTGAAAGCGTTCCGCGACCATGCGCTCAATCCGGAGCATCCGGCGATGCGCGGTTCCCATGAGAACGGCGACGTATTCTTCCAGCACCGCGAAGCCTGCAACCCGGTATATGACGCGCTTCCGGCTATCGTTGAGAAATATATGGCAAAAGTCAATGAAAAGCTCGGCACCAACTACGGCCTGTTCAACTACTACGGCGCCGAAGATGCAGACCGCGTCATCGTAGCGATGGGTTCCATCAACGACGTTGCGGAAGAAGTAATTGATTATATGACTGCAAAGGGCGAGAAGGTAGGCCTTATCAAGGTTCGCTTATACCGTCCGTGGGTAGCGGATGCATTCTTAAAAGCGCTTCCGAAGACGGCTAAGAAAGTGGCTGTTTTGGATCGTACAAAAGAGCCGGGCTCCCTTGGGGATCCGCTGTTCTTAGACGTAGCCGCAACCTTACGTGAAGCAGGATTAAACGATGTAATTTTAACCGGAGGACGTTACGGTTTAGGTTCGAAAGACACACCGCCTTCCAGCGTATTCGCAGTATACAAAGAGCTCGAAAAAGACGCTCCGAAGCCGCGCTTTACAATCGGTATCGTAGACGACGTGACCAACTTAAGCTTACCGGAAGTAAAACCGGCTCCGATTACGGCTGCAGAAGGCACCGTAGAGTGCAAGTTCTGGGGACTTGGCGGCGACGGTACGGTAGGCGCAAACAAGAACTCCACCAAGATCATCGGCGATCATACGGACAAATATATCCAGGCATACTTCCAGTATGACTCCAAGAAAACAGGCGGCGTTACCATTTCCCACTTAAGGTTCGGCGACAAGCCAATCAGAAGCCCGTATTACATCAACCAGGCCGACTTCGTGGCATGCCACAACCCGGCTTACGTAAACAAGGGCTTTAAGATGGTACAGGACGTAAAACCGGGCGGCGTATTTATGATCAACTGCCAGTGGTCCGACGAAGAGTTGGAGCACCACTTAAACGCAGACGCGAAGAAATACATTGCGGACAACAACATCCAGCTTTACACCATCAACGCCATTGACAAAGCAATCGAAATCGGTATGGGCAAACGTACCAATACGATTTTACAGTCTGCATTCTTCAAACTGGCAAACGTTATGCCGATCGAAGAAGCAGTTGACTTTATGAAAGCAGCAGCAAAGAAATCCTACGGCAAGAAAGGCGACGCGATTGTAGAGATGAACTACAAGGCAATCGACGCCGGCGTAGATGCAGTACATAAAGTAGAAATTCCGGCTTCCTGGAAGAACCCGGCGGCAGATCCGGCGAAGAAGCCGTATACAGGTATTCCGAAGACCGTTAAGATGGTAGAGGATCTTTTGGATCCGATTTCCATCATGGATGGCGACAGCCTTCCGGTTTCTGCATTTGCAGAGAACCCGGACGGACAGTTTGAGCTTGGCGCATCCGCATACGAAAAACGCGGTACGGCAGTAACCGTTCCGACCTGGGACGCTGAGAAATGTATCCAGTGTAACCAGTGCGCATTCGTATGTTCCCATGCTACCATCCGTCCGTTTATGTTAAGTGAAGAAGAAGTAAAAGCCGCTCCGGCCAATATCAAACTTGCTGATATGAAGCCGAAGGCAGGCGAGTACAAATATACCATGAGCGTATCCCCGCTTGACTGTATGGGATGCGGCGAGTGTATCACCGTATGTCCGGTAGGCGCAATCTCCATGGTTCCGCAGGAATCACAGGCAGACGAGCAGCCGGTATTCGATTACTTGGTAGCAAACGTCGGCAAGAAGCCGGGTATGCCTGCGGACAACACCGTAAAAGGCTCCCAGTTCAACCAGCCGCTCTTAGAGTTCTCCGGCTCCTGCGCAGGATGTGCCGAGACCTCTTATGCACGTTTGATTACACAGCTGTTTGGCGAGCATATGTACATTTCCAATGCAACCGGATGTTCTTCCATCTGGGGCGGCCCGGCAGCAACCTCACCGTATACGGTAAACAAAGACTCGAAGAAAGGCCCGGCATGGGCAAACTCCCTGTTTGAGGACAATGCAGAGCATGGCTTCGGTATGCAGATTGGCCAGAAAGTACTGCGTGAGCAGGCAATCGCAAGCGCCGAGAAATGCGCAACGTCCGATAAAGCAGGCGAAGAACTGAAAGCAGCATTTGCAAAATTCATGGAAACAAAGGACGATACAAGGGCCAACGGGGCTGCAGCGGACGCACTGGCTGCAGAACTTGAAAAAGCGGCGCAGGCAGGATGCCCGGATGCAGCGGCTGCCCTTGAGAAAAAAGATTACCTTGCCAAGAAATCCATCTGGATCTTCGGCGGCGACGGATGGGCTTATGATATCGGCTTCGGCGGATTAGACCATGTGCTTGCTGCAGGCGAGAACGTTAACGTTATGGTATTCGATACCGAGATGTATTCCAATACCGGCGGCCAGGCTTCCAAGGCTTCCAACATCGGCGAGGTTTGCCAGTTCGCAGCTTCCGGTAAGGATATCGGCAAGAAGAGCCTTGCAGAAATCGCTATGAGCTATGGTTATGTATATGTAGCGCAGATTGCGATGGGCGCAAATATGGCTCAGGCAGTGAAAGTAATCGCTGAAGCGGAAGCTTACAACGGCCCGTCCTTAATCATCGGCTACGCTCCATGCGAGCTGCACGGCGTAAAAGGCGGCATGAACCACTGCCAGGATGAAATGAAGAAAGCGGTTGCTTCCGGTTACTGGAACCTCTTCTCGTTCAACCCGGCGCTTAAGGCAGAAGGTAAGAATCCGTTCACGTTAACCTCCAAACCGGGCGACGGAACCTATCAGGAATTCTTAAACAACGAAACACGTTACAGCCGCCTGACAAGGGCATTTCCGGATCGCGCCGAGAAACTCTTCGCAGAGTCCGAGAAGGCTGCAAACGAGAGATACGAGCATCTGCTTCGGCTGGTAGAGCTTTACAAATAAGATAAGGCTTTTAACCTGAAGGAAACATGATATAGAAAAAGGCACAGCTTCCGAAATTTGAGGCTGTGTCTTTTTTGCAAGGAGGAAGGTATGGCTTATTTTCCGTTGTTTATGGAATTAAACGGCGTATGCTGCCTGGTAGCCGGAGGGGGGCGGATTGCGCTCCATAAGGTGAAGGTATTAAAAGACTTTGGGGCTAAAGTTACAGTAGTGGCGGATACGATCCTCCCGGAGTTAAAAGCAGCGGAAGGGATTTGCTGCTTGGAACGGAATTTTGTTCCGGAAGATTTAGCAGGGCAGGCGCTTGTGGTGGCTGCCACAGACGATCCTGGCGTCAACCACAGAATCAGCCTGCTGTGCCAAAAACAGCGCATTCCGGTCAATGCGGTGGATCAGATGGAAGACTGCAGCTTTATTTTTCCCGCATACGTAAAAGAAGGGGAGGTTGTGGCTGCATTTGTCAGCGGCGGGCAAAGCCCGGCTGTTTCGCAGTACTTAAAGGAACGGACGCGCCCGGTTTTAACGGAACTGGTGGGCAGGCTGGCTTCGCAGCTTGGCGGCCTTCGGGAAGAGGTAAAGAGGATTGTCCCGAAACGGGAACAAAAGGCGGTTTACCGGGCGCTTCTGCGTCTGGGTTTAGAAAAAGAAAGCGTATTAACAGAGGAAGAAATCAGCCAAATCATAGGAGGGAAAGCAGAATGGAAAGAATGAGAAGGCTCCGGGTAAGCCCTGCTGTGCGCAGTATGGTGAGAGAGCATCACGTGCGCACGGAGGAACTGGTTTATCCTGTTTTTGTCATCGAAGGGCAAAATATCTGCCGTCCGGTGGAATCAATGCCCGGCATATGCCAGTATTCCCTGGATCGCCTGCCGGAAGAATTAAACCGCGTGACGGGCGCCCGCATTCCGGCCGTGCTGCTCTTTGGGATTCCGGCGCATAAGGACGAAACGGGCAGCGGCGCATACGATGCGGACGGGATTATCCCAAAAGCAATCCGGCTGATAAAATCAGAGGAGCGTTATCAAAATCTGGTTGTGATAGCAGACGTCTGCCTGTGTGAATACACTTCACACGGCCACTGCGGCCTGGTCAAAGACGGGGTTATTTTAAAT
>CAMSEJ010000063.1 GCA_947057405.1 uncultured Roseburia sp. | reverse complement strand
CACTAAGTGTGGAATACATCTGCCGAAAAGCATTTTTCAAACACGCTCTAGAGCAAGTATTATTTTAGAAAAGAATGGCTCATAATATAAAATTCTTCCTGGCTTGGCAGATGCTTTTTTTCCATTTTTTCGAAAGAATCGTCATAGGCCAGGGCGTCCGGTTCGCTGATTGCCATAACGGGACTTTCCTGATAAAACCATTTTCTTCCGTCTAATGCATGGGGAACCAATTCTTTTACCATCATTGCGGACGGATAGGTTCCGTCTTTCTGGCAGATATGAAATTTTTTGCAGCTTTTAAAACCTCTGCTCACATAATTTGCAGGGCTTCCAAATATGACGATAACGTCATATCCCATGCTTACTGCCTGTTTAAAAGAATGCTCCATAAGCTGTTTGCCATATCCTTTTCTCTGGTATTCGGGAAGAATACTGACCGGCCCGAATGTGAGGATTTCCTTTTCTTCGCCGTTTTCATCGGTCAGCTTTGCTTTTGTGTACAGGATACTTCCGATAACGCGGCCGTCTAATTCGACGACAAAATCGAGAGCGGGTATGAAATCCTTGTGCCGGCGCATGATATGAACCAGGTAATGTTCCACACATCCTTCGATATAAAGATTGTAAAATGCTTTTCTTGTGATATCTTCAACGGTTTTATAATCTGCAGCCGTTTCATTTCTTATTTTTATCATTTTTTTGATCCTCCTGATTTTTTGGTCCTGAGCAGCCTTTGCGGATTAGAGCGTGTTTGAAACATGCTCTAAAGTTTAACGTATCTAATATAAAAATGCAAATCTCTTTTAAAACCATGACAGACTGTTGTCGTGGTTGGTCTGGTAAAATAAGGCTATCAAAAGAAAGGATGGTTTTATTTATGGAATATGAAATCGTAACACTGGAAGAAAAAATAGCCGCAGGAGTATCGGCGCGTACAAACAATTATGCTCCGGATATGGGAGCCGTAATCGGAGGGCTTTGGAACCGGTTTTATAAGGAAGGGATCTGGGCATCCATTCCGGGCAAAGTAAATGAAAAAGCGCTGGGGATCTATACCGGTTATGCCGGAGACGAACATGCGGATTACACTGTGGTGGTGGCCTGTGAAACGGCAGAGGAGCCGGAACAGACAAAATACGCCGTCTGCCGGATTCCTGCCGGGCGCTATGCCAAATTTGTGATCCATGGGGACATGGTACAGGCAGTTGCGGCCGCATGGCAGGAAATCTGGCAGATGGATCTGCCGAGATCTTTTCGATGTGACTTTGAGGAATATCAGGACGATGGTATGGAGAATGCAGAAATCCACATTTATGTCGGGCTGAAAGAGGAGGGGGACGGCGGCATAGAATCCAGGTGCGGGCTTTTGTGCAGCGAATGCGCTTATCGGGAGCAGATGAACTGTTCGGGCTGTGTACAGATTACGAAACCGTTTTGGGGAGAAAGCTGCCCGGTGAAATCCTGCTGTGAAACCAGGACACACGGGCACTGCGGTCAGTGTGAGAAATTCCCCTGCGAACTGCTGCATGGATTTGCTTATGACGAGAAGCAGGGAGATAACGGAAAACGCATTGAAACCTGCAAAAGCTGGAACGGGGCACACTGACCGGGAAGAAATACCACTGCTGCGTGGAGTATGAAACAGTTGCCGCTCCTTAAAATTTTATAACATGGTATCGTCTTTCAGAATTTCTGCCAGGCTGATTTTACATACGTTTTTCCATGCGCAGTAATAGGCCAGGGCCACGGAGCCTATAATAGAGAACAGAAAAGCGGCAATCGGCAGCAGCGGCGCTTTCGCCAGAAATTCCCCCGCTTCCAGATAACTCATGCGCAGCATATACCACACCGCGGCAGCCGAGAGCGGAAGCGTAATCATAAGCGGTCGTCCGGCCAGGGCAATCGCCTCTGCAAAAAACATTTTCTTAAGTCCGTTTGGCGTCATACCGACGGACAGATACCGGGCAAATTCCCGTTTTCTCTGATGCACAAAGCTAAGCGTATTGGAAAAAACGTCGCCGATCCCGATGACGGCAAGCAGAACGCAAAATCCGCCGAACAGGATCCGCATGCCCTGTACTTGCTTGCTGTTTGTCTCATACTCCCGGATGCGGTTTTCGCTCTCCGTTACATAATCCGGCCCAATCAGAGAGGTAATCCGGCGCTGCAGCGTTTCAAGTTCTTCCGGGTCTGCCCGTTTTTGGCTCAGAATACGGATATAGACGTCCTGTTTGGCGCCGCCGGTCTTGTCTTTGATTTTGTTCCACAACGAAACCGGAAGAAAATGCACGCATTCATAATAATCTTTGGATGCGTATTCTTCCCGTAAAACAGGCGTTTCGGTTGTATAGGATAATACCGGAATGCCGGCTGTAATTTCCTCTTTCCCGGACTGGCGCAAAACGCTTGCGGCGCTGTCTTCTTTTACATAGGGCATATAGACGGGATGCCGGAAATCCGGATTGGTAACGTCGCGGATCCGGTTTAAAATTACCGCCCCGCTTAACTGCGGCGTTACGCCGAGCTGTTTGCAGTATGCCAAAAAGCTGTTGTCGTCTAATATCAGAACCGGGGCGTTTACCAGCCATCCGCCGTCAGCCTGTGTCACGTCTTTGGCAGAGGCGTGCGAAAACCCGCCGAAGGATTTCATCTCTTCGCTCAGTTCCTGAGTAAAAAGGAGCCTTTTTGCCGCTGCTTTTTGGTACGCGACGGCGCTTTTTACGCCGGCAAGGCTTTGGATGGCTTCTGTTTTTTCAAACGTATCTATGTCGGCGCCTTTGACCGTTACCATAATATCCCAGGCGTCCTGATACCGTTCAAAATAGGTTTCGTTTGTACTGATTTCGGAAGTTGTAAAAAAACACTGCATTAGCGTGAATGCCAGGGACGAAAGAACCAGGGACAGCGATGCCGTCCGCAGGGCTTTTTTCTGGGCTTTCAGCGCATTCCCGGCCAATTTCCCTTCCAGTCCGAAGAACAGCGTAAGGAGACGGGAACGTTTTTGGCGTTTCAGCTGCAGTTCCCCCGTATTTTTTATGGCGTCCAGCGGCGTCAGCCTGCTTAATGTCCGGGCGGGAAGCCATGCGGAAATCCAGATTGTGATTACCGAAAGAAGCAGCGTCAGGAGAAGTACGAGTGGGTGATAACCGGGGACTGCCGGATGCCGCCCGGTCAGATCGCCTGCCAGCAGGTTGATAAGCTGTATCAGCCCCATGCAGCCGGCAATGCCAAGCAGGGTTCCGGTCAGGATCGGCGCCGCGCATAAGGCGGCCGCTTCCTGTAAAAGACCGATCCGGATTTGCTTTGGCGTAGCTCCAATGCTTGAAAATATGCCAACCTGGCGGACTTTTGCGTTCATGGATACCGCGAACGCGTTCTGTATGATCAGAATCAGTGAAACGGACGCCAGCGCCGTGATGAGGAGAAACATCGGAAACAGCAGCCTTGGCGCCGGATCTTCTTTTCCGTGGATCAGATACATGGCCAGAAGCGAGTAGTGGTAAACTGTTTTTTGGGGCGGTACTCCTGCCCGTTCTGCAATATGTGGCGTATCGTTCAAAACGGCCCGGACATCGTTAAAAGTAATATCGACGGCCGTTTCCCGGCGCGTGCTTTCCTCTTCGTTGATGACCGCGTCCGATACGTTGGCAAAATTTTTTATCGCCTGAAGCTCATCTTGGCCAAGTTCCCCAAAGATCCTGCTGTGCCAGCCGCCTTCTTCCAAGACAATCCGTTCGATTTCATAATTCCATGCATTGTAAAACAGTCCGCATAATAACGATAACAGCAGGGCTGAAATAAATGTCGAAATCCGGACGGACAGGCCGGATGTGTTTCGTTTCTTCATATCTGCTACCTCCGTTTTTCGTCGCTTATGATACGGCCGTCTTCCATTGTAATGATACGCCCGGCTTCTAAAGCGACTTTTTCGTCATGCGTAATCAGTAAAATGGTCTGACCCAGATTCCGGTTGGAGAGTTTGAGCATGTCAATGATTTCCCCGGAATTTTTCTGATCCAGGTTTCCGGTTGGTTCATCCGCCAAAAGCAGCGCCGGACGGTAAATCAGGGAACGCGCAATCGCAACTCTTTGCTGCTGGCCGCCGGACAACTGGTTCGGCAGAGCCGAAAGCTTTTCGGAAATTCCAAGAGAGCCGACGATTTTTTCAAAAAAAGCTTCATTTGGTTTTTTCTTGTCAAGGGTAAGCGGCATCAGGATGTTGTCTTGTACCGTAAGGGTGGGGATCAGATTATAAAACTGGTAGACAAGCCCTACTTTCCTGCGCCGGAAAATCGCCGCCTGTGCCGGACTTAACCGGGAAAGATCGGTTCCGTCTATGGTTACCGTTCCGCTTGTCGGTTTCTCTACGCTGCCGAGAATATGCAGCAGGGTGGATTTGCCGGAACCGGACGCCCCGGTGATGGCTGCAAATTCCCCTTTGCCGACGGACAAATCGATTCCGTTCAGCGCCGTTACCTGATTGCTGCCGGAGCCATAGATTTTCCGCAGCGCTTCACATTTTAAAAGATCCATTTGCTGTCTCCTTTCTTTTGCCTGTTTCTATTTTATCAGAATAAAATGACAACTCCGTGACAGGAACGATTTTTCGATTTTCAATGTTTCTTTACCCCGGAGCAGCCTCATAAGAGGCTCGCTGTATTTGGTTTGTGCCGATGCGTGTGCCCACCATTGCTGTTACCGCCGGTCCGATAGCCCACTCTACGCTTTAGTTACCGTTCGTGCTTCTCCTTTTGGGTGTAAAAAAGACGCATGGTTTACAGTTTACTGTTCCATACGCCTTTATGCTGTTCCCATTTACATTTTCCGCCCTTTGCAAATACATAAGCTTTCAAATGTAACTTCGACCAGAGAAGCTGCATTTATGACAAAATCGGCAGCTGTGATTTTATCATTAAAAAATTCAACAGAGGTATCGTGGTCAAGAAATTTATTTAAGGTCAGATATTGCTCAATTTCATCCGTAAGAATAAATGCAACTTCTTTCAGGCGCTCATCCGTGAAACCATTTGCAAAATGAACGCTTTTCATCATACGTTTTAATTTTGTCTGCGGATAGGTCTCCTGAAGTTTTTGCCTGAGCAATAAAACAATTTCCTCATAGGTCTCGTTTTTTAATTGATCCGGATTATCCAATTTTATGATATGTTCATCGTGCAGGTGTCTGGCAAGTACAAATGCACTCTCCTGTAAATCCATAATAACAGCTCCTCTCTAAATCAGGGTATCGTAAACGACATTGTTCTTCGTGATAAAGTATAAAATCCTCTTTTGAAACATCCGGCAGCCCCCATATTCATCAGGGAGCTGCTCTCCTTTTGTTTGTCTGCAAGACACTCGATCAGCGTTAGTCTGTCGCCTGTATCGCTGATGTAATTATTCCTGATTTGTCACTGGCCTTATTATATAACTTCGATTTACTAAATGGAATAGACTTTCTGAAATCTTCAATAATTATTTTTTTAGAACATGTCAATGCTCCAGCATTTTTTCAATAAACACCCCATATCCTTTCGTCGCATCCGACACAAATACATGTGTGACTGCTCCGATAATTTTTCCGTCCTGCAGGATCGGGCTTCCGCTCATGCCCTGTACAATTCCGCCCGTTTCCGATAAAAGAAGCTCATCCGTCACATGGAACAAAATCCCCTTATTTTCCTCCTTGCTATGGAAATCCACATCCTCAATTTCAATCCGAAACTGCCGTAATACCCCGTCCAGAGAAGAAAGGATATACGCTTCTCCCCGTCTGATATCCTGCTTTAGACCGGCTTCTACTACAGCGTCCTCCATCTCCTCCGGAACAGCATCTAATTTTCCGTAAATTCCCGTTTTCGTATTTTGGGAAATCGTCCCCAGGCGGTTTTCCTGCTTATAATTAATTACTCCCGTCAGTTCTCCGGGGGCCCCGTCCTTTCCTTTTACAATTCCCACAATATTCGTCCGGTAAACCGTTCCGTTTTCCAGGCGGATCATACACCCGGTATCCGCGTCGCTGACCGGATGCCCGAGCGCACCGTACTCCAGGTTGCTTTTAATATAGGTAAGCGTTCCCACTCCCGCCATATCGTCCCGCACCCAAATCCCCAGCTTATATGTGCCGTCCGAAAGCGCCACCGGCTCCACCTTTACTTCAATCTGTTTTTCGTCCCGCAAAATACCAAGAACCACCGGCTTGCCGCCGGAAGCCTGGATCCCGTTTATTAACTCTTCTTTCAGGGAAATATCCCTGCCGTTTACACTCGTGATATAATCTCCCGGCTGTACAATCTGATCCGCCGGTTCATAATTCAGCCCGTCTGCGGAAGCCACCTTGCCTGTCCCGATAATCAGTACGCCTTTTGTTTTCGTGTAAATTCCCACCGGCATTCCCGAAGGCATCACGTAAGTTTTGTCTATGACATGAACATCCACCTGCTTGATCGGAATCAGATTCAAAAACCGGCAGGTCAGGCGGTAACGTTCCTTTTGCGCCGCCACATGAAAGACCCGTGCATCCGATGCCATATTTTTTAAAACCGGAATGCTTGCTTCCTCTTTTTCCACCGTAACCGGTACGTCAAAACGGACGTTTTCCTCTTCTCCCCTTACGGTATAAATTTTATCCGGAATCGAATCGTACAAAAGGTTTGCCGCAAAACACACAAGACACAAGAATGCCGCCAGGAAAAATTCTTTTCTGTATTTCTGGAATTTATGAAAAATCATCGTTTTAATGCCCCTTTCCGAACAAACAATAAAAAGAAAGATACGCATGGTATCTTTCTTAGTATGTTCTGTTTTGCCGCGTTCACCCAATGTTTTTTTTGTATTTGCTGGCAATTCTTTCATTTATTTTTTCTGTTTGGGGATTTTGAGAACCGCTTTCTTGTGAATGCCTTTAAATGCTCCTTTTCCGATTTTTTTAACCTTTTTACTCTGTACCTGAACCAGTCTCAATTGCTTGCAGCCGGCAAACGCCTTTTTTCCGATTTGCGTCAGCTTTTTACCGTTTACGGTGACTTTTTTCAGCTTTGTACAGTTTTCAAAGGCATTGTTGCCGATTTTTGTTACATTCGTTCCGATTGTCACATTTGTTATGCGCTTGTTCTTTTTAAACGCAGAAGCTTTGACGGATGTAATTTTAAAGCTTTTGCCCCCAAGCGTTATGCTGTTTGGGATTACGACTTTTTTGAGCTTCGCGTTTGCCGTACCCGTGACCTCTGCAGTTCGTTTTGTAAGGCTTGTTACTTTATAGTTATAGTTTCCTTTTTTATAAACGGCGCCTTCTTTTACCGGTTCCGTTTTGGGAGGCTCCGGTTTTTGAGAATTGTCCGCGGCCGGTACTAATTTCAAAATAGCATCTTTTAAAGCAGCCAAAGCGCTGTCAATCTCTTCCTGCCGGCTGTTGGGATTCTTCTGTACGCTTCCTGCCGCTTCGAGCGCTTTTTGCAGCGCTGCCCAGCTTTCCGCCGTATAGTCTCCCTGCTTTAGTTTGGCGGCCTCCTCCATCTGCTGTAAGAGCGGTTTCTTTGCTTCCGGTATCGCAACGCTGATTTTAAGGCTCTGTCCTATATTGGCATTCTCGGCAGAGCAAACCGTAATCGTTGCGTTCCCTTCTTTTTTCATGGTAACCAGCCCGTTTTGATCCACAGACGCCACGGAACTGTCGCTGCTGCTAAAGCGAACAGGTCCTGATGCCGGCTGCACCGTAATCTGAAGCTGTAAGACTTCGCCCGGCTGAAATTTTGTCTGATCCGGCTGCGTCAGTTCTATCTGCTCAACATAATTCGGATTGTTCCAGAGAATATATTCCTTTGTGAGATCGTAAATCCCCTGCTTTACCGCGTTCATATCCGAAAGCATCCGGTTCTTTCCGCCCTCGGTAAGCCATTTTGCCTGGCGTCCCCAGCTGTCTGTCTTTTCCATTGTGCTGTATTCGTAATCGTTTATTCTGTCGCCGCTCACATGGCTTAAAATATCTGTCACCTTATCCGACATGTTCTGTGACGCTTCCCGCATGAGGTAGAGCTTGTTTATATCGCGGACACCTTCATCCAGTTTTGCCAGACGCAGTGAAAATTTGCTTTCTTTTACGGTATCTTCTTTTTGGGACGGATAAACCAAAAAGCAGTCTCCCGCCGGGAAGGAGGAATGTGTGGACTCCTCCAGAGGATCCTCTACCCATGCGTCATATGCCCACCTTAAAAATCCCGTGGTGTTTAAAGATCCGGCATACAGAATCGTCCAGTAGCTTTCTACCGGATTTGATTTGGTAAAACTGTTCGGCACATGCTCGGTCGCCGTATACATCGTAAGATCCTGATTCTGTTCCCTTCGCGTCGTTATCTGCTCTTTAAACGGAGCCAGATTGTCGCGAATCTGCTGAAGGCCCACCGAAGCGTAATCCAGCCTGCTGAAAATGTCCGCATTGTTCCTGAAATCATTAAATGCCGCGGATTTTTTCAATGCATTGCCGTCTTTATTGGTAACGGAATCAATCAAATCAAATGCAGTCTTCATATTCGACCGTTCGTCAAAACCTATGTAGGTTGCGTCAAACCATCCTTTTTCATCCAGATGCGCTACAAAATCTTCTAAAAACGGCCGCCATACCTGCGCGTACTGGTCTGCATTTACCGGATTTGCCGTCATGGATTGAATCGTATTTGTTTTCCGATCCTCATATTTTACAATGCCGTCCCACGGCATCATGCTGTAGCAGATAATTTTGTCTGCAATTCCGATTTCCCGGTTCAAAACCACCCATTTATCAAAATTTGTATAGTCAAATTCCCAGGAGCCGTCCGCATGTTTTATCCACTTGATCATGGACGGGTAATGGATGTCATTTCCTCCCCCGTAAGTCTGGCCGCCCCACGCTTCTTCTACAATACTGGCCGTGATCGCATGGCCGCCGAGGCTTTTGTAGACTTCCATATGCTGTTTTAACAGTTCTAAATGTTCATCCGAAAACGGCTCCACTTCATAATAGTAAGCCACATTGTACGGATGGCTCCAGTACTCCACATCAAAAGCATAATCCTGCGGATCCGGCTGCGCTGCGTCCAATACTTCAAGCGTATAATCCAGAGAAATTGTCTCATCCGTATTTTCGGCCGAAACGGTAATGGTTCCTCTGTAAATGCCTGCAAGCGCATCTTTCGGAACGGACGCTTCCACCCATACAAGCTGCAGCCTGCCGCTGTCCATTGAAACTGGATCGCCGGAATAGATTACCTCCGGATAGTATTCCCTTGTCCCGGACGGCATAATCCCTTGTTTATTTTGTGCATACCAGCCCGCATGCCCGGTATATGCCTTTACTTCTTTTACAAAAGAAAGCTTCACCGAAGAGGCGGGAAGAACCGCGCCAAGCCCTTTTAAATCCGTTATGCTGACGGAGACATTTTCTAACGGTTTCTGTTTACTCAAAACGGCGATTTCCGCGACTGCCTTATCGTTTTTCCATGCCCAAACCTGTTCGTCAAACTTCTTATCCCCGGTTAAAAGGCCGTTATATGCTTTCTGCTGGTACTGGTTTCCGCTGTCTACATACGTTGCGTCGAGGTCTTCTTTTTTGTCCAGTACTGTTACTTCTATGCTTTTTGAAAATCCGACGCTTTTTGATGACGCCGTAATACGCGTTGTGCCGGCTTTCTTTGCCGTAATCCTTCCGGTGCGGTTCACCTCTGCCACGGATTCATTGTCTGATACAAATACCAGATCTTCCGGCGAGGCCGCATTCTCCGGCACAAAACGGTAGCCGGGGGAGATCGGAAGAGCGTCGTGTAGGGAAAGAGTGTG
>CAMSEJ010000062.1 GCA_947057405.1 uncultured Roseburia sp. | reverse complement strand
AAAGCTGTGCCTGGATATTGGTCATGTTGTTGGCAAGCTCTGCGGAGCTTTTTACCTTCTTTCGCTTGTCGGCCAGTGTCTTTTCCCGGTCTTTTTTGCTGCTTTTCAGATCCTTTAGCCCGTTCTGTTCCCGTTGGGTCAAAGTCCCCTGCTCCTTTTTGGCTTCGAGCGCCGCAATCTGGGAATTTAAGCTTTCGACTTCCGCTTCCAGGCGGCTGACTTCTTCGCTTACGGCCACATTGTTGTTGGTCGCCACTTCGTTCTGGGTTGCCTGAGACTGCAGGCCTGCGATTTCCGCGTTTAAGGTGTCAATCTGTGCCTGGATCGTCCGGATGTCCCCGGCGCTTACCGCAAGGTCGTGCGCGCTTTCGCTGCTTTTAGCCAGCGTGTCGTTGCCTGTCGCGTCTTCCGCCATTGCCTGAAGCTGGGCGATGTCGTAATTTTTCTGCAGGGACGCCGTATCATAGGTCAGCAGGAAATCCCCGCGTTCTACGCTTTCCCCCAGTGCCACCGGAATTTCGCCCACCTGTGCGTCCACCGGGGAGGCGTAAACGCGGGTCAGCTCGCTTGCTATTGTCCCGCTGGTATCTAAAGTGGATACGATGTCCCCTTTTACGGCTTCTGCGGTATTTACCATCGGGCGCAGATCTTTTGGCCCGCCCAAAAATATACCCGCGATCAAACGGAGGATCAGCACGACAACAACTGCAATTACAATGATTTTCCATGTCCTGATTTTCTTTTTTGGCCTTTGCCCCGCTACGGCTGCGGTACTGCTCTTTCTCTGAAACATAAACTCACTCCTTTATTCCTTCCGCCTCTATTTTTGCTGCAATTTCGTCGACGGGACGTCCCTGATCCTGCCCCAGATCGGTGTCCGATACGATTTTGCCGTCCATAATCCGGATTACCCGCTTTGCGCTTGCCGCGATTTTATTATCGTGGGTAATCAGGATTACGGTCCGCCCTTCCTGATGCAGATCCCGTAAAATCTGCATAATCTCTTTGCTGGACGCCGAATCCAGGTTCCCGGTCGGCTCATCCGCCAGAATCACCGGAGGCGCGGCGGCTAATGCCCTTGCAATTGCCACGCGCTGCTGCTGCCCGCCGGACATTTCCGACGGTTTATGATCCATCCGGTTTGACAGGCCCACTTTTTCCAGGGAAGCGACCGACATCTCATAACGCTTTGCCGCCGGAACATTCCGGTAAATCAGGGGCAGCTCCACATTCTCAAATGCCGTCAGATTCGGGATCAGGTTAAACCCCTGAAAGATAAAGCCGATTTCCAGGTTGCGGATCTCCGAAAGCTCGTCGTCCGAAAGCCCTGCCACGTCTTTGCCGTTCAGATAGTAGCTTCCGGAAGTCGGGACGTCTAAGCAGCCTAACATGTTCATGAAGGTAGACTTGCCGGAACCGGACTGGCCGATTATGGCTACGAATTCGCCCCTGTTAATCCGAAGCGACACGTCGTTTAAGGCGCGGACTTCATTCTCGCCGGGGTTGTAAATCTTCATAAGATTTCTGACTTCGATTAATGTGTCCACTGTTTTTTCCTTTCTGTTTTACTCAATTGTATTATCTGTTTAGTACAGTAATACAAACATCCGAAAAAGTCAATGGGTTTTTATAAATACTAAGATTATTTAAGAGAATTTTAATATTCGCCGGACAGATCCGGGTTTCGGAAACACCCTTTATTTATATTGAGTGTTTTTTACAAAATTCTTAAGAAATTTTTATATGTTTTTTCCATTGATTTTTAACTTTTTAAGTTATATTCTTGATTGCGTGGCATAAAGCTTTATAGAATTTGAAAGAATGCCGCCCTGCATGAAACAACTGACAAGGAGGAACATTATGAAACTTTTGCAGAGAATCCCCAGGCCTGCTGTGAGCCAGGAAAAAAAGACGCGCATTATAGCGGCATTTAACCGCTACTCGCTTCTTATCCATATACTTCTTTCTATGGTACTTTGTTTTACGATTGAAGCGATTTCCAGACACTCTGTTTTAAAGGCGCTCAGCTTTTTCGGCGGGCATACGCTGGCTTTTGTATATAATTCCTTTATTATTTTTGCTTCCCTTTCATTGGTTTACCTGATCCGCAGGCGGGCGTTTTTACGTATTATTATCTGCGGGTTCTGGCTGTTTTTAGGGACAATCAACGGATGCATCCTTTCAAACCGGGTGACGCCGTTTGGATATACGGATTTAAAATGCATCAATGACCTTTTGTCTATGCAGAACACGAATTATTTTACGGCCCGGGAAGCCACACTGGTGGTCTGTGTAACGGCGCTGTTTATTGTTTTTTGTACTTATATGTTTATTAAAGGGCCAAAATTCCAGGGGGAACGCAAAAAAATCCTGACGCCCTGCCTGGTCGGCTTTTGTTTTCTGATGCTGCCGGTTACAACACAGGCGGCGCAGAACTCCAATATTTTAGCGAGTTATTTTGCCAATATTGCACAGGGATATGAAAATTACGGGTTTGTATACGGATTTTCTACCAGTGTCGTGGACCGCGGGATGGCAAAACCGAAAAATTACTCGCCGGAATCGGTTGCCGCAGCGCAGCAGGTTTCCAAGCAGGACGCAACGGCAAACGAAAAGGAACCGAATATTGTAGTCGTACTTTTAGAGTCGTTTATCGATCCGGCCGAGGTGAACTTTTTGCATTGCTCCAAGGATCCGATTCCGAATTTCCGAAAGCTGACGCAGGATTTTTCCTCGGGCTACTTAAAAGTTCCGGTGGTCGGCGCAGGAACCGCCAATACGGAATTTGAAATCTTAACGGGTATGAGCATGCAGTATTTCGGAACCGGGGAATATCCTTACAAAACGATTTTAAAGCAGACGGACTGTGAGAGCATCGCTTCTAACCTTTCCAAAATCGGATATGGCACACATGTCGTACATAATAACGGAGGCAATTTTTACAGCCGTGCAAACGCGTTTTCCATGATGGGATTTGATTCCTTTACAAGCAAGGAGCTGATGGACATCCGGGAATATACGCCGCTTGGCTCCTGGCCGACGGACGACATTCTGATTGACGAGACAGTAAAGGCGATGGACGCGACCGAGGGACAGCCGGATTTTGTCTATACGATTACCGTACAGGGACACGGGGATTACCCGAAGGAACCGGTACTTTCGTCGCCGGAGATCCTGGTCAGCGGAGCAAAGGACGAAGCGGCAAATAATCAATGGGAATATTATGTCAATATGCTGCACGAGGTGGATCAATTTATCAATGATCTGACCACCGCGTTAGACGAACGCGGTGAAAATACGATTGTCGTATTTTTCGGCGACCATCTGCCGAGCCTTGGCCTTAAGGAAAGCGATCTGGCTTCCGGCAATACGTTCCTGACAAAATACGCTACCTGGAATAATTTCGGTCTGGAAAAGAAGGATGCGGATCTGGCGGCCTACGAGCTTTTGGCAAGCACGACGGATGCGCTTGGGATTCACGAGGGTACGGTATTTACGTTTGAGCAGGCAGGCTTGGAACAGGGCGTACAGGAAAGCGAAGGCTATCTTACGGGACTGAACCATTTGCAGTATGACCTGCTTTACGGCAGCCGGCATGCTTACCACGGCGAGGATCTTTACCCGGCAACGGATCTGGTGATGGGGGTTGAGGAAACCTCAATTGTGAATATGTGGCGCACCGGCATGTCGGATTATGTGACAATCAGCGGACAGAATTTTACGCGCTGGAGCAAAATATATGTAAACGGCGTAAAGGTACCTACGATTTATGTCAGCAGCTCCCGGCTTCGGATGAACGCCGCGGACGTGCAGGACGGCGATACGGTTGTGGTCAACCAGATGGGTTCCGGCAATTCGGTGTTCCGGAGCACGCCGGAATTTATCTATGACGATCCGTATGCGGAAAGTACGGAGATGCAGCCGACGGAATAAAGAGGGCCGCGAAATCGTGTGACGGAGAACGGAGCGATTGGTATAAAAAAATAACCGCCTGAGCAGACAGCTTCGGCGGTTATTTTTTGTATGTATTTCTGATTCTGTTTTATCCGGTCCTGGCGGGTTCTCCCTGTGGAAGTTCATCTACATATGCTTTTTCTCCTGTATCGGCGCAGATCCACTGTTCTGCTCCATTGCGTCCCGTTCCGATATACATCCAAATCGCATTTCCCACACGCGCCGTAGCATGATTTTTTACGTTTTCTCCTTTGGATACCCTGCCGGTTACCGCGCCGGTTGGAAGCGCCTGCGGCGGCTGGGAGGATATTTTGGTTCGGATCCGAAGTCCTTCTGCAACAACCCGGTACTCTTTTTGAGGCAGATAATTTATCTGAGTATGAGGTACTTTTACAGAAGATGCCCAAATACTTTGGCTTACTGGTTTTAAAAAAAGAAGCTGTTCGGCCTTTCTGCGCTTTACCAGACCATCCAGCACTTTTCCTGCTGCTTTATGATAAGAAAGTATTTTCTGTGATATTACTTCCGTGTTTCGGCTGCCGTTTGCGGTAAGACCGTCGATATTTCCGATATTATAGGCAAAACTCACCAGGGCATCAAACTGGTTCTGGTTCCAATGGTAAATGGAATCGTATTTTTTTACCCGGTTCTCATACTTTAGTAAATCTTCTTTTAAAAACCGTTCTGCCTGTTCCCGTGTAATTTCCTGCCCGGATTTTACACCGGCAGTATGTCCATATCCAATCGTCAGAACACCGGCTGCACATCGGTATGCTTTTAACCGGCATCCTTCAAACTGTTTAATAAGCTCAATTCCCGTCTGTGATGTCTGCATCGGTACCTCCTTTTACTTCCGGCAGTCCGGCCAGTGATGTCAGCACAGACCCTATACCTGCAACCGCCGATACGGACAGAATGCTTCCCCAGTGAATACTGCTAAATGCCTGTCCGACCGTCAACATGGACAACGCTGTCTGAGCTGCTGTCCTGACGGCACGAATCATTGCCGCCTTTGCCCATTGTTGTGTCACAACCCCCATATAATTACTCCTCCTTTGGTTCTTCTTTCATTTCCAGGATTGTATTGTAAAGCTTTGTCGCAACATCATTGCCGCCAAGCCCGTGATACGCTTCATATACGCGCTTAATGGATTCCTTAGCATAAATGGGACAATACTCCCTTTCCTGGTATTTATTATAATTTTGTACGATACTTTCGCGCAGCAGACTCTGTACTCCCTCTGCGATTGCCGTGCTTCTGTGTTGTTCTTCTTTTAAACGCTTCCTGACATCCCGGTAAAGGCAGCCAAGTATGAAAGTCATAGCGGCAAACAGCCATTCCATCCAATTTTGCTGAATATACTGCAATACCTGCATTCACTCATCTCCTTTTTTCACTTTCTGATTTACGCTCCACAGAACCGTACTTCTGCTCTTCACTTCTGCCCGCATTCAGATAAACAAGTTCCGGATTCAGCTCAAAAAATTCTGCAAATTTTCTTTTCGCATAGGGAACCGCAGTTCCTCGTTCAATTTTTCTAATCCATTCCTCATAAGACCGGGTATAATAATGGTTTAACTGAAAAAACTCTTTTACGGAATCATCTAAAAAAGTAAGTGTCTTTGTATCATGTCTGGCACTGGGAGTATAATTTGTAAAACGTTCCACCCGGTTTGATTGCGCAAAATACTTTCCTTTATTCTTTCCGTAATCCCATTCTACTTCCTGCGTAAAACGCACCATATCAGGTTCCTTGCTCTGCTCCACATGCCCATTGGCATTGAAACATTTCCAAAGGCACTGAATCGTGGAATAATGCCCATTTTCTGATAAAAATTGCTTTAATGTTCTGTCACTGCTATGTATAACTATGTACTCATCCGGATCTGCAGCTAAAAACCACTTCGTTTCCAGGCTGTAATTTTTAAGGAAATCGTTATGAGAATCTTGCTGCGAATTACCGGAAGTAGGCCAGTTAATAACCGTTATTTGCTCCATATACGGAAACCCTGCGTTTTCCAAATACTCTTTTACCGGCACGGCAGATTCATTGTCATAAATATAAAAATGATCAAACCCCATGTCTTCAATATGATAACGAATCCATTCTTCCAGATAATCATTCTCATCACGGACTATTGTAACCATTGACAGAAAATGTTTAAAATCAATCCCTTGTTCTTCCTGTTCCATCAGATTGACCGCTGCACGTTTTATCTCCTCACCATGAGCATTTTCAAGCTCTGTTTTCTGATTTTTTATCTCTTCTAACGCAGCTCTGTTCTGTTCTGAAATACTGGCAGCCTGCTGCATGTCCATTCCGCTGATGATATTATCAAGAAAAATCGTATATTCCTTATCAACCTTTGCCTGCAATTCCAACAACTGTTGATTAATATTATTTAATTGTATGGAATAAACATCTTTTATCGCATCATTGCCTTCTATAATCTCACCATCAACAAAATAGAATTCTTTTATCAAAAAATCCTTCAATTTCTCCAGTTCTGTATCTTCTACTAAAATAGAATCTCTGGAATAATCGCTTGATACAACACAATTATAACCAGTTATTTTATTCGTTACTATATCTACATATAATTGAATCATAATTTTCTCCTTCACTATAATAATTCGATTTTTTGAATCGTGGTCCAGGAAGATATGGCGTACACATTTATATTAAGGTAGTTGGATGCTTGCACTATAAAATGTGCATTTGTTTTCTCTCCGTCTTTTAGTATATGAATTTTATTGGGATAGATGGCGCTGGCCCCACAATCCATACAATAAACGTTTGACTGGCAGGCTACATCTACTACAAATGGTATAAGGCGTTGAGAAGCAGCATCATAACTTGTCCCCGTAAACCTTACAATAAAAGTCCTTACTGTATTTTTGTATCCGCTACAATTTTCTGCCTGAGCTAAAATGGCATAATCACCGTCCACGTCAAAGCTCTTTCCTGAGGGCGAATATGTTAAAGCTCCCAAAAATAAAACCTTTGCCTTCCTCTGGCACTTGTCCGGTACCTCTTTTATCAATTTCAGAACCTTTCTTGTCCCAATCTCACCTAACACTTTTCCCATTTCATCCACCTCCTCTACACAGACGCATACATTGCGTCAATCTCTGCCTGCGTGATTTCCGTTATATCTGCCGTCTTCATATATTTTCCCAATTCATCTGTAATTGCTTTGCGCGTCATAGTTCCATCGGTCGATGTTCCCGTTGACGTATAAAGCTTTGTAAGCCCTGCCACCGACGCTGTACCGATTGATGCCGCAGCCCCGCTGGCACCGGTTGCACCTTTGATGTTCCCTTTATATACCCACTTTGCCGTGGATGCCGCCCCGGAAAGCGTGCACTGATAAATATTCCACGTACTTGTATTGATATATAAATCATTTACAAGCGCCGATGCGATTCCGGAGCTGCCAAATACCGCAGCCGTAGCGGATGTCCCTGTAATCGCCGTCCCCCAGTATATCTGGGAGCCCCGCGTACCTGCTGCCCCTGTTGCGCCTCTTTGTCCGGTATCTCCTTTTGGTCCCTGTGCTCCGGTTAAGCCGGTATCTCCTTTTGGTCCCTGCGCTCCGGTCAGGCCGGTATCCCCTTTTGGTCCCTGCGCCCCGGTCAGGCCCGTATCCCCTTTTGGTCCCTGTGCCCCAACCGCTCCTCTGGAGCCGTTTTTCACCCGAAAAGAAGAGGTGCTTCCGTTTTTCATTGTAAACGTAAAAACATTTTCTCCTCCATCTGCATTCGATTCAGATGTCTGCGAACCGGATACAATATAATCTTCCGGCACATCTGTTTTTCTGGCAAACATCGCCTTCTGCTTCTGCGCAGCATAATTTAAATCTTCTTTTGTTACCACTGCCATTGTACTGCTCATAACGTTTCCTCCTTAAAAATTAATTTTCATCCATATAACTTTGATCGATTTCTCTGTTTGGAATTCCGACGTCTCCGTCTCCGTAATCTACTTCTGACGTATACATTTCATCTATATCCCCGTTTGAAATTCCGACATCTCCGTCCCCATAATCCACTTCTGATGCATACATCCTGTCTATTTCCGCACTGGATATCCTGTCATCAGATTCCCCTCCGGATACAAACCAGCGTGTAACCTCTTCTTCTGTAATCTCCTCCAGATAAGCCGCGTTGCCCAATGCAGCATCTATTTTGTCAAGGTTATCATTCACTGTTTTAATATTATAAAATTCATCTTCACTTTCCTTGATCAGCCCTAAATGCTCCGTCTGTTTCATTCCAAAATCACCTCCTCCCTGAGCTGTTTATGTGTATACTGCGACAGCTGTTTATGTGTAGATCTGCCCAAAGTACTGTGCGGGTTGTACAATAACCCGACTTCTGCCGCAATATTACACGGAACAACTACTGCCACCATTTCTTTTATCGCTTCCAGCATGTTCTTTGAATCAAGCATCACCTTAATCCCAAGCGTCTGCGTGCCAAAATCCAGATGCATCCGGAACCCGTCCTCCCCGCACAGCATCCGAAGCTGCTGCTCTAAATATGCATAGTTATAAATCGCTGCCGTATTCCATTTTGACAGTACACAAAACCGCCTGCTTTCCAGCGTATCATCCGCAAACGGTGAAATGCCCAGCATTTTCTCAAATCTGGAGATACCGTATTCCCCGCAGGATACGGCAAACCTGTCGTCTACGGAATGGCCGTGCCGCTCGATAAGCCCCAAAAGCTCCGTCTCCTCTGTCTTAAGTACCTCCCTCAATTCCCGGAATTCTTTCAGATAATCCGGCAGATATCCCATCAGGTTCATTCTGTCTTCATCCATATACAACGCCTCCAAATACCGGAATTTCATACGGACCAAGCAAAAGATTCCCTTCCGTTCCGTTTAAAGCCGTACCGTTTACATCCAGAACTCCCGGCACAGACAAAATGGCCGAATGAATACTGTTTTGCCGGATAACAGATGCCTCCTGTCCGCTCCACTCCCTCTGCAGTTTCAAAAAATAAGCCCCTATGGCTTCTTCCACAGGGACTTTGCAGGAATTCCAATCATATCCGGTATCATATGTTATGGTTCCTGTAATCTGTATTGGGATTTCAGCGGCTGTATCTACGGTAACAATATGCCCAATCGGAGCAAGCCCGCTGCCGCATCCGTCCTTTTGGGGATCAAACAGCTTTTGCACTTTATCAATCAATCCTTCCGAGGCCTTCCGGAAACCGGTATCCAAAATAACCAGCTTTACGGTTCCGGCCCCTTCCCAAACCGGGACAACCTTTGCTGCGCCTACACCCGAAATTTCCAGTACTTTATTCTGATAATCTGCCTTATTTCCGCCAAACGAATTTGCCTCAAACGATTCCATATAACGCCTTCGGAAGCTTTCCGTATCCTCTTCGTCCTCACCGTACACCAGGATCTTTGTAATGCCTGCCGTTTCCAGACCGTCTATATATTCATTCGGAATAATTTCCCCTGTATAACCATTTCCGGCTTCTCCTGCCTCGGTGCACTCCAGCCGATAAATACCGTCCGCTGTCTTTTCCAAAACAATGTATGCCAAATCCTCCCAAGCGAATTTTGTACCAATTTCCACCTCTGTGCTTTTAGGCGTAAACTCTGCCTGCACAATGGCATTGGTCGCCGGACGCGGCACAATACCCCTGGCTAATGCAAGACGCTCCAAATATTCCATAGATGCCGTATCGGCAAAAGTTTCATCCATCATATCATCAAGTGCCGCATAAATATTTGCAATCTCTAGCGCAGCCGGAGCAAGCGCCATGTAAACAGGGCTGCTTTCACGCTTATCGTAAGCATCGTCAATCCTGTCTAACATACGGTCCATTACTGTTTCAAATGTCATTTCCTCAAACACTTAAATCGCCACCTCCTTTTCAGCCGTGATCCCGCCATATTCCGTTACAGCGGTAAATGACACTGCCACAGCTCCTTTTTTCTTCCATTCAAACGAAAAACCTTCCACTGCAT
>CAMSEJ010000061.1 GCA_947057405.1 uncultured Roseburia sp. | reverse complement strand
AGATCATGCCATGTGACTGGAGTTCAGACGTGTGCTCTTCCGATCTGAAAGCAGCGCGGCAAGCTCATCCGGCGGACAGGCGGACAGGCTGCGTGCGTTTTGGCAGGCGAGGAGCGCCCTTTCGCGGGCGGCGGGAAACGGTTCTCCTTTTTTTAAGTGTGCGGACAGGCTTTTTTTATAGTCCGCCGGTTCGTTTGCGAGAATGTCCGCGATTTGGGACAGAAGCGTCAGATTCGGCGTTTCACAGCCAAAGCTGACCGCGTCGACACAGCCGAGCGCATCGAATAAGGCGATGCCGGCAGCCGCGAAGGATTCGGCGGATGCGGTTGCAAAAACGGTTGGGATTTCAAACACAAAATCCGCACCGTTTTGGAGCGCGGCTGCGGTGCGGCTGAATTTGTCCGTTATGGCGGGGGCGCCGCGCTGGACGAAGTTGCCGCTCATGGCTATAATTACGCGGTCTGCGCAAAAGGCTTCTTTTGCCGTTCGGATGTGGTATGCGTGGCCGTTGTGGAAGGGATTGTATTCTGCGATAATGCCGATGGTTTTCATTTGGGATGCTCCTGTCCGGTTTTGTAATAGGGTGAGTATAGCATGTTTTTCGGGAAAAGGACAGCATTTTTGTGCGTGCCGAAACCCGATTAAAGGCAGCGGTAATTTTGTTTTCAAATAAATACAGAAAAATCGCCATTTAACATTGTTTACCATAAAAAAAAGGTTTATACTTTTTTTATATGTTTAAAAATAAAATAAAAATAAGGAGATGGAAAGCATGAATGTATTAGTCATTAATTGCGGCAGTTCTTCGTTAAAATATCAGGTGATCCATGCAGAGAGCGAAGAAGTGCTTGCAAAAGGGCTTTGCGAGCGGATTGGCATTGACGGCAGGCTTGTGTACCAGCCGAAGGGCGGCGAGAAGGAGATTACGGAATCGCCCATGCCGACGCATACCGAAGCGGTTCGCATGGTGCTTGACGCGCTGGTCAATGAAAAATCCGGCGTTTTAAAGAGCCTGGATGAAATCGACGCAGTCGGGCACCGGGTCGTACACGGCGGTGAGAAGTTTGCAAATTCTATTTTGATTGATGAAGAAGTGATTCAGGCGGTAGAGGAATGCTCCGATCTTGCGCCGCTCCACAATCCGGCAAACCTGATCGGCATTCGCGCCTGCAGACAGGTATTAAAAGACGTGCCGATGGCGGCCGTATTTGATACCGCGTTCCACCAGACGATGCCGCAGGAGGCATATCTTTACGGCTTGCCGTATGAATATTATGAAAAATACAAGGTCCGCAAATACGGGTTCCACGGAACGAGCCACAGCTATGTGTCAAAGCGCGCGGCCGAACTGCTGGGCAGGCCGTATGACAGCTTAAAAACCATTGTCTGCCATCTGGGCAACGGCGCGAGCATCTGCGCCGTAAAGAACGGCAAATCCGTGGATACTTCCATGGGGCTTTCCCCGCTCGAGGGGCTGATTATGGGGACGCGTTCCGGCGATATCGATCCTTCCGCCGTGGAATTTCTGGCAAAGAAAGAAAATCTGGATCTGGAAGGGATTGTAAAGGTATTAAATAAAGAATCCGGCGTATACGGCCTGTCCGGCGTATCGAGTGATTTCCGCGATCTGGATCAGGCGTCGGAAGAAGGGAACGGGCGCGCAAAAGCGGCAGTGGACGCTTTTTGTTACCGGGCGGCAAAATATATCGGATCTTATGCCGCGGCGATGAACGGCGTGGATGTGATTTGCTTTACCGCGGGCGTCGGGGAAAACGACGGGAAGGTGCGCGCAAAGATCTGCGGCTATCTCGGCTATCTTGGCATGACGTTAGACGAAGAAGCGAACAGAACGCGCGGGGAGGAAGTACGCCTTTCCACCGCGGATTCCAAGGTTACGGCGCTTTTGGTGCCGACCAATGAAGAACTGGCGATTTGCCGGGAAACGGTTGCGCTGATAAAATAAGCGCACAGGAGCTGTCCGGCAGGTTTTGAAAACAGAAATAAAAATCAGGAGGATACGAAAATGAAATATTCAATTGAGGGCGAACCGTTGCCCGTTGTAATCTGTGAACTGGAAGCAAATGAAAAGATGATTACCGAAAAAGGGGCGATGTCCTGGATGTCCCCGAATATGAAAATGGAAACAGTCGGCGGCGGCGCCGGTAAGATGTTCGGCAGGATGTTCAGCGGGGAAAGCATGTTTGTCAATCACTATACTGCGGAAGGCGGACCGGGCATGATTGCGTTTGCATCGAGTTTTCCGGGGGCTATCCGGGCGTTTGAGCTGGAACCGGGTAAGGATATTGTCTGCCAGAAGACGGCATTTCTGGCATCTACGTTCGGCGTGGAAATGTCAGTGTTCCTTCAGAAAAAAATCGGCAGCGGCCTGTTCGGCGGGGAAGGCTTTATTATGCAAAGGCTCTCCGGAACAGGCGTTGTATTTGTGGAATTTGACGGTTATATTAAGGAATATGAGCTTTCGGCCGGCCAGTCGATTGTAGTGGATACCGGGTATCTGGCTGCGATGGACGCAAGCTGTTCGCTGGAGATCCAGAAGGTGCCGGGCGTTAAGAATATGCTGTTTGGCGGGGAAGGCGTCTTTAATACCGTAATCAAAGGGCCGGGCCGCGTATGGCTGCAGTCCATGCCGATTGGGCAGATGGCCGGGTCATTGATTCCTTATCTGCCGGCAGGCAAGTAAATCCGGAACATAAGAAAGACTTTACACCGGGATTTTCTCGAAACGATGACGGACGGCAAAGAAAAAGAGAAATTGCAGAAAGTCGCTGATAATTTACAGCAGACATTGGAAGATTAACGGAACATGAATCAAAAGGGGCTGTCGCATTAAGAAGTATACATACAAGATTTTGTAAATAGAAATGATACCATATCTTGTAGTTGTAGTTCTTAATGCGGCGCCCCTTTTGTTTTGCAGAAAGAAAAGGAGAAGATATGGCGCTGCAATTCGTATTTGGCAATTCCGGATGCGGAAAAACCCACTACATTCAGGAGCAGATGATAAAACGTTCTTCTGTGTCCCCGAATAAAAATTTCCTGGTTATTGTTCCGGAGCAGTTTACGATGCAGACGCAGCGTAAGCTGGTGGAGCTGCATCCGGGGCACAGTATTTTAAATATTGACGTTTTAAGCTTTGCAAGGCTGGCATACCGTGTGTTTGACGAGCTGGGGAACTTTTCCTGCCAGGTGCTTGAGGACACCGGAAAGAACCTGATTTTACGGCGTGTGGCCGAAGAGCGGGCGGATGCGCTTACCGTCCTGCGGAAAAATATGGCGCGGATGGGCTACATCGGGGAGGTGAAATCCCTGCTGTCGGAACTGGCGCAGTACAATATTTCGCCGTCGCAGCTGGCGGAGACGATTGAACAACTGCCGCAGGGCAGCTTTGCCTATAAGCTTTCGGATATTCTGACGATGTACGAGGGCTTTCTGGACGCTTTGAGCGGGCGGTTTGTAACGGCGGAAGAGGTTTTGGAGCTGCTTTCGGAGGTGGCGGGCGAATCGCAGATTTTACGGGGCAGTGTGATTGCGTTCGACGGGTTTACCGGATTTACGCCAATCCAAAACGATCTGATCCAAAAGCTGATGGGGATTGCGGAGACGATTTATGTGACGGTGACAATTGATACCCGGGAGGATTTTTACCGATGCGCAGGCAGCCATGAACTGTTTGCAATGAGCAAAAAAACAATCCGTTCCCTGCAGGAAATGGCGGATGCGAAACGTGTGCCGGTTTTGGAACCGGTTTTGCTTTCGCATACAAAAAACAGCCGTTTTGCCCGGTCGGAGGCGCTTTTGTTTCTGGAACAGAATCTGTTCCGCGCGAATGCGGGGCAATCGAGACACGGGAACGGTATCGGTATTTACAGTTTGAAAAATCCGCGCCGGGAACTGCATTTTGCGGCGGGGGAAATTCTTAGGCTGGTTCGGGAGGGCGGATACCACTACCGGGAGATTGCGATTGTCTGCGGGGATTTGCCGGGGTATGCCAATTATGCGAAGGAAGTGTTTGACCAATATGAGATCCCGCTGTTTTTGGATCAGAAGACGACGCTTGCGTATCATCCGTTTATTGCTTTTTTGCAGGCGGCGCTGGAGGTTGTTTTGTATGATTTTTCCAGGGAAGCGGTATTCCGGTACTTAAGGAGCGGGTTTTGCGGGATTTCGGCGCGGGACACGGACGTGCTGGAAAATTACTGCATTGCGGCTGGCGTGAGGGGATACGGCAAATGGAAGGAAGCGTTTTGCTATCTGCCGAAGGGCTTTGACGAGGAAGCGCTTTTGCAGGTGAATCTGACCCGTGAAGCGGTGGTGATGCAGTTTGCCGCGCTGCGGGACGCGTTAAAGGAACAGGGCGTTACGGTGGAAGGACAGACAAAGGCGCTGTACCGGTTTGTTTTGGAACGGGACGCCGCGCGGAAGTTAAAGCGGCGGCAGGCGCAGTACGAAGCGGAGGGAGATCTGAAAAACGCGAAGGAGTACGCGCAGATTTACCGGATTGTGATGGAGCTGTTTGACAAGCTGGTTTCGCTTTTGGGGGACGAGGCGATAAGCCTGGAGGAATTTGCCCGTATTCTCGATACCGGGTATGAGGAGGCGCGGGTCGGGATTCTGCCGCCCGGTTATGACCGGGTGGTGTTCGGGGATATGGAGCGTACCAGGCTTGACGACGTGCGCGCGCTGTTTGTCGTGGGCGTCAATGACGGGGTGATCCCAAAAACGGGCGGCGCGGACGGCATTCTTTCCGAAGCGGAGCGAAAGCTGCTGGGCGAACTGCAGGTAGAGCTGTCCCCTACGGTGCGTGAAAAGACGTTTATCCAGAAATTTTATCTGTATCTGAACCTGACGAAGCCGGCGGAACGGCTGTATCTGACGTATGCGCGCGTGGACGGGGAGGGGAAGGCTTTGCGCGCGTCGTATCTGGTGCGCACGGTGTTAAGGCTGTACCGGGATCTGGCGGTGACGGAACCGGAGGAGGAGTCTTTCCGGGAGCGGATTAAGACGCCGGGGAATGCCAGGGAGCTTTTGATAGAGGGGCTGACCCGGGCGGCAAAGTGGCAGCAGGATCAAAAGGAAGAGGAGCTTATCTATTGGGGGGCGCTCTGCCGCTGGTATACGGCGCGGACAGAATGGAAGGAGACGGTGTCAAAGCTTTTGGAGGCGGCCGGCTTTACGCATAAGGATACGCCGATTTCCGCGGCGGTGACAAAGGCGCTGTACGGCACGGAGCTATCAAACAGCGTCACAAGGCTGGAGCAGTTTGCGGCCTGCGCGTTTTCGCATTTTCTGGCTTACGGGCTTCAGTTAAAGGAGCGGCAGGAAAGCGGGTTTTATGCGGTGGATATCGGAAATGTGTTCCATGAGGCGCTTTTGTATTTTGCCGAAGGCATCCGCGGGCGCGGGTACGACTGGTTTACGGTGACGGAGGAAGAGAGCGAGGAGCTTTTAAAAGAAGCGATGGAACGGGCGATTGGGGAAACCAATAACCCGTCGCTTTACGCCAACGCCAGGAGCAGCTATGCAAAGGAGCGGATGTACCGCATTTTAAAACGCACGGTGGCGGCGCTTCTGCACCAGGTCAGGCAGGGGCGGTTTGCGCCGGAGGGATTTGAGGTGTCGTTTGCGTATGCCGGGGATTTGGACGCGGTGCATTTTAAGCTGAGCGAAGAGGAAAAGATGCGCCTGATCGGCAGGATTGACCGGATTGATACCTGTCCCAACGGCGATAAGCTGTATGTGAAGATTATTGATTATAAGTCCGGGAATACGAGTTTTCAGTTTCTGAACGTCTATTACGGCCTGCAGCTGCAGCTGGTGGTTTATATGAACGCGGCGCTGGAGCTGATGGGACGGCAAAATCCCGAAAAGAAGCCTGTCCCGGCGGGGATTTTTTATTATCATGTGAAGGATCCGGTGATTGAAGCCGAAGAGGAGTTGGACGAAGAGGAACTGCGCAGAAAAATTTTTGCGGAACTGAAATTAAACGGGATTGCAAACGCCGATCCGGCCGTGCTTGGGATGCTGGATACGGCGCTGGGACAAAGCGGTGGCGTAAACTCCGAGGTGATCCCGGTGGGACTAAATAAAGACGGCAGCTTAAAGAAAGCGTCTAAGGTTCTTTTCGAGCAGGATTTTGCGGCGCTGTCCAATTATGTCAATGAGACGATCCTGCATTTAGGGCGGCAGATGATGCAGGGCGAAATCGGCGTTTCGCCGTATGCGCTGGCGGGCAAAAGCAGCTGCGACTACTGCGCGTTCCGTTCGGTCTGCCGGTTTGACGCAAGGGTTCCGGGCTTTTCGTACCGCAGGCTGGCGGAACTTTCCGAAGAAGAACTTTTGATGCGGATGAGAGGGGAGGAACGGTGATGGGCATGGAATGGACAAAGGAGCAAAAAGAGGTCATTACTTTGCGCGGCAAAAACCTTCTGGTTTCCGCGGCGGCGGGCTCGGGCAAGACGGCCGTTTTGGTGGAACGGATTATCGGCAGGATTTTGGACGGCGCGCATCCGGTGGATATTGACCGGATGCTGATTGTGACGTTTACTTCTGCGGCGGCGGCGGAGATGCGCGAACGGATCGGGAATGCGATTGAAGCGGCGCTGGAACGCGATCCGGCGAACGGGCATTTGATGAAGCAGGCGTCTTTGGTGCACCATGCGCAGATTACGACGATCCACAGCTTTTGCCTGTACCTGATCCGCAATTATTTTCACCGGGTGGATTTGGAACCGAATTTTCGGATTGCGGAGGAAGGGGAGTTAAACCTTTTAAAGGAAGACGTGATGGACGAGGTGCTGACGCGTAATTATGAAGCGGGGGGGGAACGCTTTCTGCAGTTTGTCGAGTGCTTTGCAACGGGGAAAAAGGACGACGGGCTTAAGGATATGGTTTTTGGGCTGTATGCGTTTGCCATGAGCGTTCCCTGGCCTAAGGAGTGGCTGTCTGCAGCGGCGGAAAATTACCGGGCGGAAAGCTTTTCGGAACTGGAACAAATGCCCTTTATGCAGGCGCTGCTTTCTTATTTAAAGCATATCTGTAAAGGCCTTCTGGCGCTTGCAGAGGAGAATGAGGCATTAACGCTTGAGCCGGACGGCCCTGTTTATCTAAACCAGACGGCTTCCGATGATAAAAGGCAGGCGGCGGAACTGGCGGGAGCAGAAAGCTATCGGGAGTTTGCGGCAGGGTTAAACGCCGTTTCGTTTGGCAGGCTTCCCGTGAACCGCAAGTATGAGGGCAGCGAAGAAAAACGGGAGTTGTTTAAGGAGCAGCGGGAGCGGCTGAAGGCGGCGGTGAAAAAGCTGAAGGCCGGCTATGCGTTTGCGGGCGAAGAGGAGCTGTTTTTACGCATGGCGCAGATGCGGCCTGTCGCCGAGGAACTGGTGCGGCTGGCGGAGGAATTTCTGGACGCGTATGACGCAAGGAAGCGGAAGGAAAATATTCTGGATTTTGACGATCTGGAGCATTTTGCGCTTCGGATTCTTTTGGACGGGGAGACGAAGCAGCCGACTGAGATTGCGCTGCAGTGCAGGAAGCTTTATGAGGAGGTTATGGTGGACGAGTACCAGGACAGCAACCTGGTGCAGGAGAGCCTTTTGCTTGCCGTTTCCGGCGAGGCGGACGGGAAATACAACCGTTTTATGGTGGGGGACGTAAAACAGAGCATTTACCGGTTCCGCCTGGCAAGGCCCGAGCTTTTTATGGAAAAATACCATGCCTATACGGCGGACGGCGAAGAGAAGAGGAAGATTGAACTGCACAAAAATTTCAGGAGCCGCAGCGAAGTGCTTCATACGGCGAACCATATTTTTTTCCAGATTATGAAGCCGGATCTGGGGAATGTCGCATATGACGACGCGGCGGCTCTGTATCCGGGGGCCGCTTACCCGCCGTGCGCCGGGATGCAGTCGGAACTGATTTTAGCGGATGCGGGGGACGAACTGCTGCAGGAGGCCGGGCTTTCCGATCCGATCCGCTTAGAAGCGGAACTTGTGGCGGTGCGGATCCGTAAGATGATGCGGGAACAGACGGTGACGGATTCTTTGTCCGGGGAGCTTCGTCCGGTGCGGTATGCGGATATTGTGATTCTTTTGCGCAGCTTTACGAATTATGCCGAGCCGTTTTTAGAAGCGCTGGAACAGAAAGGCATCCCTGCGCACGCCACCTCCAAAACCGGGTATTTTAAGGCGCAGGAGGTTGCGACGATGCTTTCTGTGCTGCGGATTCTGGACAATCCCAGGCAGGATATCCCGCTGGCTGCGGCGCTGCGCTCGCCGATCGGGGGATTTACGGACGAGGAGCTTGCGGTCATAAAGGCGGCGGGGGGAGAGCGGCCGTTTTGCGCCTGCGTGCTGGACGTTTCGGAAGGGACGCTGCCGGAGGAGCTGTACCGAAAGCTGGAGCGGTTTTTAAAGGAACTGGAGCGGTACCGCGCGCTTGCGGGGGAACTGAGCGTGTATGAGCTTTTGTACCGGATTTTGCAGGATACGGGATACGGGGGCTATGCGGCCGCTATGCCGGGAGGCGCGAGAAGAGAGGCGAATCTTTTTATGCTTCTGGAAAAGGCGGCTGCGTATGAAAAGAGCAGTTACCATGGGCTGTACCATTTTATCCGCTATATTGACAAGCTGCAGAAATATGAGGTGGATTACGGGGAAGCGGAGGTTGTGGGGGAGAATGCCGATGCGGTGCGGATTATGACGATTCACAAGAGCAAGGGGCTGGAATTTCCGGTGGTTTTTGTGTGCGGGACGGCGAAGAAGTTTAACCGGATGGACGTCAGAAGCCGCATGGTGATTCATCCGGAGCTTGGGATCGGAATGGATTATATGGATCCGGCGCGCCGGATACGCGGGGCGACGCTCTGCAAACGCGCGGTGGCAAAGCAGATTGAACTGGAGAACCAGGGCGAGGAGCTTAGGGTGCTTTATGTGGCTTTGACCCGTGCGAAGGAGAAGCTGATTATGACCGGGGCAGAGAACGGGGTGACAAAGCGTCTGGGCAGGAAACCGGACGTTTCGTTTCTGGCGCGGGCGACGGCGGATTCGTTTCTGGACTGGCTGATTCCGGCTATGACGGCGGCGGGGGACGAAGCGCTGATCCGGGTCTGGGATGCGAAGGAACTGGTGGAGGAAGAGGCAAAGAGCCAGATTTTGGAGACGAAGGGAATTGGCGGGCTTTTGTACCGGGCGTCCGTTTCGGATCAGGAGGCGGACGCGTATGTGGAGGAGCAGCTGTCGTACCGATACCCGGACATGGCCGAAACAAGCCGCCGGACAAAATATGCGGTCTCGGAACTGAAATCGCGGCTTAAGGCTGCGGTGTTTGAGGAAGAGGAACCGGTATTTGACGGTGTTGAGGATGTCGGGGAGACGGTCGGAAGTAAGGAGCAGGAGGAGTGGGAAGATCCGGATTTTGTTCCGTATATTCCGCGGTTTGCGGGAGGGGAAAGCGAAGTAAACCAGGGCGTTTTGCGCGGAAGTGCCATGCACCGCGCGGTGGCATGCCTTCCGGTGCAGATTTTGGCGGGACATCCGCGGCTTTCGGAGGAACTGGTAAGGCAGATTGGCGTTATTACGGCGAAGGGACGGCTTTCGGAGGAGATGAGCAGGCTTTTGGCGAAACGGAAGCTGGAGGCGTTTTACCGTTCTAAGCTGGCGCTTCGGATGAAGGCGGCTGCAGAGCGAAAGGAACTGTATCTGGAACAGCCGTTTGTTATGGGGCGTCCGGCCGGGGAACTGGAAGGGGACGGCAGCAATACGACGGTGCTGGTGCAGGGGATTATGGATGCGTTTTTTATCGAAGACGGGGAAATTGTGCTGTTGGATTATAAGACGGACGCCGTGGACGGGGAGGAGATGCTTTTACACAGGTATCAAGAGCAGATGGACTGGTATGAAAAGGCGCTTTTGGCCAGATCGAAGAGCGTCGTGTAGGGAAAGAGTGTGGTACCTTGTGTAGATC
>CAMSEJ010000060.1 GCA_947057405.1 uncultured Roseburia sp. | reverse complement strand
GAACGGCAACTGCGGATCTCGGAAATTTCAGCTGTGGAGAAGCAGCTACAGTAAACCTTACGTTTGATTTTGGGAAAGATGTCGAGATAGAAGGCGGAGCCACACAGCCATTGGAATATGAAGCTGAGGATCATACTCTGGAATTTGTATCTGGTGTAGAAACAGAGACTTGCGGAAAGCCATATTATCCGGATCATTTCCGTTGCACTAAGTGCGGGAAAGCATTTTTAAACCCGAGCACGGATTCGGAAACAGTCATTTCCACTACGGAAAACCTGGCGCATCAGTTTGGAAATCCTGTATTTAGCTGGATCGAACAGGGCAAGACGGCACAGGCAGTCTTCAAATGCAGCAGGAACGGCTGTGAGGAAACAAGGCAGTTTACTGCAAATGTGGGAGAACAGTTTATTACAAAACAACCCACATGTAAAGAATCAGGAACTGCTTACTATCCGGTTAATTTACGTTTAACTGCCCTGGAAGACAAAACCGGATTTGATAAAGATTATTATCCGGGCAATGTCATAGAAACTCTGCCGACAGGGAGCCATAAATTTGATGCCGACGGAAACTGCGTCTATGAATGCGGGACAAAAGCAGAAAGCGTTGTAAAAGTTGTTTTCTATGGACGTACAGGCAATATTATCAGCGAAGACTGGATTGAGAGAACAAATGCTGCTTCCTATACCGTGAATGCTGCACCAAACCAATCTGGTTATATGTTTGATACATGGAATTATAATAATACCGATTATACCAATGATGGATTACAAAACAAACTCCGGACAGATATTACAATTACATCCATCACCGAGATCAATGTCTATGCAAAATATAAGGAAGCAACCGAATCGGCAGATGTCAATGTATATAGTATTGTATCAGGTGTCGTAAGCCAGACGCCAATTGAATCTTCCAATGTAATGGTTGGGCAGGTTCATTCCCTCACAGCAGAAGAAATGATTGGCACAGCTGTATTTTCCCATTGGTCTTTGGATAATAAAGGGGAAAGCGTATTAAGCATAAATAAAAACTATAGTTTGTTTATTGCAAAAGCTGAAACAAAAAATATTTATGCCGTTTATCTTGCAGAGCCTGGCTCTGAAAAAGAACCGGACAGGATTGTGATTTCTGATATTTATACTTCTTTGGTAGACGGCTCTGATAAACTTTCCTTTGCATCGGCAATGAGTATGCCGGAAGGTGCTACATGGATCGGCAGCGGCTTCATGTACAGCACCAGCGCAACTTTCGGCACTGACAAAGATGCAACCTCTCCGGAAGTCATAGCGGCATTGACCGTTGGGAGCGGTGCAGAGGGAGTGAAACAGAAAGCACTTACCGGAACGGTAGCCAATGTTCTGACGATTAACCTTGGTGTTAATAATACTGCTAATAAAGCGCGGAATGTATGGGTGCGCGGCTATCTGTTCTATGAAGATTCAGAAGGAAACCTGCACGAATGTTATACCGATGTAGTGAAAACAACGTTCGATGCAGTAAAAGCCGAAGAAACGACCGGGTCCGGCAATTAAATTTTCGCGTTTTGGAAAGGAGGCATGTATCCATGACAAAATATGTAACCCCAGACCAGGAAGTAGTTTATTTTGAAACCGAAGATGTTCTTACTACAAGTGTCGATCAAGGCGAAGACAATATGTAATAAGCGAACGCTACAAAACAGGATTATCTTTAGAATAATTGTATCAAAAAATGCCCTGTGCAGCAGATAACATGCTGCACGGGGCATTTGCCTTTTAGACTTCTTTCTTAATCTTCATCAGGCGGCAATTCGCCGTCGTCCTCGCCATTGCTTATTGTTACAATGTCTTCGGTTTCAAAATATATGACTTCCTGTTCGGGGGTTTCATATTTTATCATGAACGCCCACCTCCTTCCTGAGCCAGGCTCGATCCATATCGGATCAAAATTCTTATTTGTTTAAATCGTTAAATACTGCGCTGTCCACATCGGTATAGATGGTTTTGATTTCGCCGTTCTTGTCCTGGTAACGCAGGTATCCGACAGCATAAACAGGCTTGTCAACGCGTGTGCCTACCTTGATGGAAAGCGTATTTGTCTTCACGCCGTTTAATGCCTTAACAATAATCTTGGTTCCGATTTCCGGATGCTCCAGAGTGATTGGCTGATCTGCGACATTTGTCACAAAGACTGCCGTGCTGGTCCCGTAAAGAATTCCGCTGTCAAGTACGGTGTAGGCATCCGGTACGCTCATGGTAGCCGTAAAGGAAACTTTGTTTACTCCGTCTACGACAGAAGCATATTTGTTGGTCATAGCGATCGTCGGAGCTTCCTGTACAATGTCATCCTGATCTGCAACATAAACAGCGTAAACGGTCCGGATTGCAGAATCCTGGATGTAAACTTCATAGGATGTGCCTGTTCCAAGCACGGAGCTGCCGTCTGCTTTGTCTGACCAGTGGGAGAAGTAACGCATATCTGTGCCGGCTCCAATGGTTGCGGCTGCATCCACCTTATAATTTGAGCCAATCGCAATATTCTCATATTTATCGTTGGCCTTTGTAACGCCGACATAAGCGACTTCGATTGTACCTGTGGTCTTGACTGCTTCATAATTAGCGGTTACGGTAATGGTGCCGCCCTTGCTTAACAAGCCGGCAATTGCCGCTTTCAGTTCGTCTTTCTGTTCGGATGTATAGGTATTGTCACCTAAGCTCCAGTCTTTAAAGGTAAATCCGGTACGGTTTGGAGCGGTCGGAAGTTCATCCGTAATAGCTGCTGCATCCGGTGCATAGAACCTTGTGTCAATTACCGTGTTTGCTGTAGCAAATACTACTTTTGTAAAGGTCTTTTCGCACCATTCGCATTTGCCTTCTGCGTCCAGGTTATGCGGAAGAATCGGTAATTCAAGAGCTTCCACTTCACCGGAATAAGATTCTTTGCCAAATCCGATGAGTTCTTCGGGCGTAAGGCTTGAAAGATCTACTTTTGCGGAGTAATAAGCCGTTGCCGTGGTACTGCAGGTCTGCTTTCCTTCGGTATACGGCTTCTGATCTTTGTCAACGATTGCCGCAAATACTCTGGTATGTCCCTCGGCATCCTTCGGGCAGTTTGTCCTGGTACATTCAAAGACAGCCTGTGCTTCCTTCTGCTCTTTATCGCGCCACACAAATTTCGGCGTGCCGTAGATATGGCCCTGTGCCTGCGCAATTATAATTTCTTCGTCCGCAGCAAAGCTGGTATAGTTTTTACCGCAAATGCTGCAGTGGTAATGGGTCGGATATGCCGGGTCGGTGCAGGATGCGCCTTCTTTACCCGGTACACGTTCCAGTTTGTGGCCGGTAGCAGGTACCGTTCCTTTGTCCTCAGTGGCATTCGTGAGAACCAGGTTATCGTTGTTGTCTGTGATTTCTGCCCGATAAGTCAGCTTGCCGTCTGTTGTACAGGTCGGACGGATGCTGTCTGACGTTAATGTAATCGTAACAGGGATATCTTCTTTTTGTGTGCAAGCCGTGTTTTCTGCATCTTTGTTCTGGCAGGTGCGGCTTGCAGGTGCAGAGTAGGTATAGGTTACGGTACCGTCTTCTGCAGTTATTTTCTGTTCTGCAAGCTTGGTCCAGTCAACGGTTACGTCCGTAAAGCTGTGGGCCGTACTGTCAATATCAAGCTTTTGTGCATGGCTTCCGGTAACCGGAGTGCTTGTTCCGGGAGGTGTTGCTTCTGCTGTCCAGAGCTGCTGTCCTTCTTTTACACAGGTCGGAGCCGTATAGGCGCCTTTTGTGACTTTGACGGCAACTTCATCGTCATACGGTTTTGTCTCTGTATTGTTATTCTGGCAAATCTCCATTAAGGTTGCTTTATAGGATATTTTGCCTTCCGTGTCTGTTACCTGTTCCCATTTGAAATCCGGCTTGTAGTTATGCCCTAATGCATTTTTGGTAATCTGATTATTGTCGGAATACAGCTCGCCGCTTCCGTCGTTAAAATCTACGGTTGCGGTATAGGTTGCAATTGCCGGAGTAGTACAGGTGAGTTCGGAAGTAACTTCGTCCTCCCAGTTCTGATCGCCTTTATTTACTGTCTGGGTAAGAGGCTGTCTGTCGCATCTTTCATTGGTGCACGCTTTGGTAGCCGTTACGGAGGTATAGGCTGCAATATCGTCCGTCACTGTTGTTTCTTCGCCTTCTGCGTCAACGCCTTTCCAATCCCAGGTAACTTCATATTTGTGGCCGGTAGCCCGATCCGTAGCAATAAAAGGTACGCCGGCTTTCGGTATTTCGGTCGGATCAGCGTCTTCCCCGTTGCTGAAGACTGCAGTCGCCGCATAGGTCGTCCTGCCGCTTGCCGTACATGTTTTTTTGGAGGTTGCAGTCGCAGTTACCTTTACATAGTTTTCTGTACTTAAGTTTCCGTCTGCCGAGTAGCTTTGTATGGTTTCTGTTGTAGGATTTCCGTCTGCGCCACAGTTGCGGTTACAGGTACGTGTCGCTGTAATGGAATAAAGCGGCACTTTAACGGTTGCCGGCTCAGCGCCTTCTTCTGTCGAAGCGGTTGCGTCCGCGGCATCCATCGTTTTACCTGTTACAAGTGTCCATTCGCCCCATGTAATGGTGTCAGACCAGTCATGTGCAAGCGTTGCGCCTGTAACGGATTTGGTATCTGCTTCGGCTGTGGCACCTGTTCCCACGGTAGCTTTATAGGAAAGGTCATCTCCGCATGTGACGTTTTCTCCGACAACTGGAGCTACGGTTGCTTCTACCTTTTTCATCCACTTGTGGTCATCGGTGATTTCTCCGGTTTCGCCTTCATCGGCTGCAAGATTACACTCAGTAGTACGTTTGCATGTGTAGGTTGCGTAAACTTTACCGTTTGGATTTGTGATTTCGGTTAATGCACCATCGGATCCTACTTTGCCGAATGCCGACCAATCCCAAACGACTGTGTTATAATCATGACCTAATTTGGCATGTTCTTTCTGGATATAACCTGCCTCCTCTGTTTTTGGAGGTACGTTCTTGCTTTCATGCGTGACTGCTACAGTCCAGACATCCATACCTGGTTTTGTACATTTAGCGGCTTTGTAGCCTAAATCGACATTAGTTGAAACGGTTGCTACAACCCCGTCGTCTTCACCGGTTAATACCACGGAATTGTCGCCTGTGTGGAATGTGTTCTGGCATTCCAGTGTTGCTTTAACGGTAACAGAAGTGGTGTCCCCCTCTGCCCGTGCATCCGGTGTCTCTTCTGCAGGCCAGGCCAGGCTGAGCACTTTATATCCATGCCCGGGTGCTTTTGTTGTTGTTTCAAGCGTGAGAGGAGCAGAGGCGTCTTTGCCGTATTCCAATGTATAGGAATATGGCGTATTTTCTGTTCCTGCTGTTACGGTACATTTTACGGTAACATTGATTTTATAAATTTCCTTACCATTTGTTGTACAGGTTTTTGCTACATTGCCGGTATTGGTTGTGTCAAGTGTATGTGTTACATTGCTTTCGGCAGCAACAATGTCTGTGGCCAAAGTGCTCTCTACTGCGCTTGGCGTACCTGACGGTGCGTTGTCAAGCGTATGGGTACCCTTGCATTTTGTACATTCCAAGGCAACGGATACGCCTGCACCCGGATCGGCTGAATAGGCATCCGTACCAGTGGTATCTACCCAGGAGGGAGTTACTATAAGGACGTGCTGCACTACCGTTTTTTCTTCCTGTGTTTTTACTAAATCGGTTTTTGTATAGGGGATGGCGTTTGTTGCTTCATCCTCATTGTATACATATGCGTCGCCTGATTTTTTAACAGCATCCTTATCAAATAAAACAGTAGCCTTGTAGGTTGTATTGATTTCCGTTCCGCATGGCGTATCATCCGTAACATTCTGATGCTTTTCGATGCTGTCCGCGCCGATCTGCCGTGTAATGACTGCGCCGCAGCCTCTGGTACATGTAAAAACAGCCTTTGCGGTCGATACATTTTCGTCTACCCAGCTGATAACCGGTATACCAAAATTATGACCCAGTTTCGGAAGGGTTTCTGCGCCTTCTGTCATTGGTGCGCTTGCGCTGGAATCGGAAAACTTCTTATTACAATAGCTGCAGGTAAAGTGCGGGATGTTGCCGCCTGCGTCACAGGACGCAGCCGTTCCTGCTACATAATTCAGTCTGTGAGCAGCTTTTGTAATGGTTTTTGTAACATTCTGATTTACAGAGGAGCTGGAAACGCCTGTCTCATCGGTTACAGTTTCGCCATCCTCGCCTTCAGTATCAAAAAATGCTTTTGCTGAAAATGTCATCTCGACGTCTTCGGTACAGCTTACATCGATCGGCTCCGTACCCGGATAATTTTCGGGACGTTCTACGGTAACACGGTCTGCCGGTACTTCCTGTGCAGATTTACATACAGTACAGGTTCTTTTTGCTGATACTGTTCCGGCTGCCGCGTCGTTATATACTAATTTGCCGTTTTTATCTGCCTTTGGTGCAAATGCAGACCAATCAAACACATAGTTCATGGTGTGTTCCGTATCTGCTGCAATTGTTTTTTTGAATATAGCTGTATAAGTATCGGCAGTCGCTTTTGTGTCTGATGTGCCAGGATCTGTTTTTTCGCCAAAAGTAGCGGTCAGACTGTAAGTAATATCAAATCCTGTTTTACAGTTGGCATTATCAGGAATACTCTGCGTAACAACAATACTGGTCGGCTGTTCTTTTTCGCCGCAATTATTACAGGTACGTTCTACGGTTACGCCGTTGTCTGAATTTTCCTGATATATAAAATTCGGCGCTTCAATACTGTCCCAGTTGACTGTATATGGTTTTTTTGTATCTGTTTCTGAATAGTCGTGTGTCAGTGCGGGCAGTTTATAGTCATTCCTTTTTTTGTGCGTTGTATCTTCCTCTTTGTCCGAACCGTCCTCGTTTTTGCCGACAGCAGCTACCAGTTCGTCCATGGTATCATATGCGTATCCGCAATTTTCACAGTAGTAGCACTCTTTCCAGCCTTCTTTCCCGCATTCGGCGGCAACTGCTGGCTGATAGGAGCCGTTGTGGTCCTTTTTCGGGATTCTTGCTGCCGTTTTGATCTCAGCTTCCGTGCTGTAGGTTGCATTAAAGGACGTTGTAAATGAGTATTTACCACAGCTGGTGTTTGAGCATTTATAGTATGTCAGGTTCCCGTCTTTCCAGCAGGTCGGCTCAGTACGATTGATCGTTTCAGTCGATTCATGGGTGCATGGGTCCTCCGCAATGGCAGCGGTAGGTTCGATTGCGCCTTCCTGAGATTCCCCACATTCACATACATATGTGCCCCAGCCGGCTTCGTCGGCAGCAGGGGCTTTTATTGTAGCTTCTAACTGCCAGTCATGCTCGTGGGCTTCCTGATTAGCGATAGGCTCTGCCGCGAAGCCGGTTATGTTGGTGCTTAAAACCATGGCCGCGGAGAGAGTGACGCTGAGCAGGCGCTTAAATTTCTTGAAATTCATACTGTAGAAAACTCCTTTCATATTTGTATTATAGCCAGCTAAATTTCAAAACTCTTTCTTTTCGTCTTGAAGGCAATCTGTTTCCTGTTTGGCAGGGTATGTAAATCATCTTGCCGGCAAGGAATTGTTCTTTGTTTGTTTTGCAGGCATTTCACGGACATACACATGGTTCTGCAAACGATTTCTTATGCATCCTGCAATAATCCACAAAAAATTCCCCGGATCTGCTCTGCAGACCATCCCACGCGAGATTTTCTGGCCACAGGCCACAATCCTCCGTAAAATTCCCAACGGAACAATCCATGCAATAGACGTTACTTTACTAAAGAAACATAATATTCTGTCCGAGCATTTCTCGGGACAGGCTTTTCTCTATTCACAAGCCTCGCCTCGCAGAATCATGTCTTTTCAATGAAAAAACACTTTCCCATGAATTGCCGCAGCCTGTCATAGACCCCTGTAGCCTCCTTTCTTTCGTACTAAACAGTACTTACTTAATTCTATTGCCGCTGGCTACTGTTATATTTGCTGCTTCTGCAGCAAACGCATCAAAACAAGCTTTCACCTCTTTTGATTCGCTTGCCGCAGAAACACGGAGTTTTCTAAAAGTCATATACGCTCCTGGCAGTATTTGTCAAGGTTCAATATCCTTATATGTCTTCCGTTGTAGTTCCAGCGAAGACTTTTTAAGGTAAATTTCATATTTTAGATAAATAGGCAAGCACTCCCTTACATGGAAGTATATCCTACCTATTTTTTTATAATATACGTTTCTTCCCTATTTGTCAAGCGTTTGTCCGACCAGTTAAAATATACCAGTGTCGGATTATCTCGGTTTATATTGTAAAAACCGATGCAAACCGCGGAAAATCAACATTTTTGCTATTATTCTACGGTGTGCTGATTGCCTGATTTGGGGTCGTATACTTTAATATCGGCATATTTTGCAGGATTGTTTACAGGAAAAAAGTACTGATTTTAGTGCTTTACAGATCCTGCATGGCAGTCAAAATCATCATTTCGTCGCCTTCAAACATATGAGAATACCTTTTTAATATGGTTTGCTGAGTATCTCCGGATGCTTTTTCAATTACAGGGAGGGGGACTCCTTTCCGTATCAGGTTGGATATAAAGGTATGACGAAAATCATGGCAGGAATACTTTGGAAAATCCAAAGCGTTGCAGGCTTTTTTTAATGTAGTGTCACAAAGGGCATATTCCCAGTCGAATACTTTATCTTCCAAGCTGCCGCCTTTTTGTAAATGTTCCTCTTTTATTCTTGTAAAAAGACGTTCCGGGGCAGGAGAGAGGGGGACACTTCGTTTTTTGTAATTTTTGGGTTCTTTGGTCAGTTTCATTCCGCTGACATATGATTTGTCAATTTTTACCCTGGTACCCTGGAGCTGTTTTTCTGCCGGCTTTCCACCTGAGGAGGATTTTTTCGTTTTTTCCTCTGTTTTTTTACAATAACTAAATTCTTCAAAGTCGACGTAAGTCAAAGCAATGCATTCTCCAATTCGCAATCCTGTATAATACAGGATATTAAATAACAGTCGATATTTCGGATAATTATTGACGCCAAGCCTCCAGAATTCGTTTTCTTTGAAATATTTGTCAATTTTAACAAAATCTTCTTTGCTTATTGTTCTGTAATCTGACTTTTGTTTTGTCTTTATATTATCGGTATAGTTTAGGACGTTCTCTTTTATCAGTTTCTTTTTATATGCCAGGTTTATCATTTTTCGGAACGTGGCATTTACTGAGTGAATCGTTTCTTCTGAATAACCGTATTTTCTGATATCTCTGCAAAATTTATAGTAAACTTCTTCATCAATGTCTTTTAGTTTTGTGGTAGCTGGTACGAATTGGTATACCATCCTGATTTGCTGATAAGTATTTTTTATGGAAACGGGGCTGAAATTCTGGCCCTGGGCTTTAATAAGCCATAAGTCGTAAGCGCCCTGTAAGGTAATGTCTTTATCTTCGGATTGAATTCCGCCTGATTGCAATTTGGCCAATTCGGCTTTTGCTTCCGATACTGTGTTGACGTTGTAAACCCATTTTGCCCGATATTTGTTCTTCCCGGTTTTTACATCATATTCTTTAAAATTATACTTCACATCGAATTTTTTTGTTGTTTCATTATAATAAATGCTCTTGTATTTTGTTTTCTTTCTCTTCTGTTTTTTGCTCATGGGAACGTCCTCTTTTCGTAGATCTTTTGGAAATTATAGCATGTTTTTACTACGAAATCTATACGAATTTTAGTGATATTGCAGAATATAAGGCGTTTGAATTTTTGAAGTTTATGTGTATTTTGGGGGTATTAGGTTCATATTTGGAATACGGCAGGAACGAGAGAAAGGCTGTTTTTGATCGGGAACAGGAAAAAATGGTTGTTTTGGGAATGTATATAATATGTAAAAACTCGTTCGGTTTTGGGTGGGATTTTGAGGAGGTTTTGAAAATTATCGTATAATTTAGTATAAAAATTGAAGGGATCAAGGGAGAAATGCTTAGTTTTTATGGGGTTTATAAATTTTATCAGATTCACAGTATGAATTTCAAGAAATTTAAGCGCCTGCTCAGTGCAACGCTATCCGCCA
>CAMSEJ010000059.1 GCA_947057405.1 uncultured Roseburia sp. | reverse complement strand
CTAAAAGTTTACGCGGGTCAAAGCCTTTGCCCTGCTGATCCTTACCTGCTTCGATGTATTCGCGTGTCGCTGCCGCGAACGACAGCTGGCACTCGGTATTTACGTTGATCTTCGCTACGCCGAGGGAGATGGCTTTCTTAATCATATCTTCCGGAATCCCGGTACCGCCGTGCAGTACCAACGGCATGTCCCCTGTAAGCTGCTGGATTGCATCCAGTGTCTCAAAGCTTAAACCTTCCCAGTTGTCCGGATATTTGCCGTGGATGTTGCCAATGCCTGCCGCAAGCATATCAATGCCAAGGTCTGCGATAGACTTGCATTCCTGCGGATCCGCGCATTCGCCCTTGCCGATTACGCCGTCTTCTTCGCCGCCGATTGCGCCGACTTCCGCTTCGATGGACATGTTGTTGTCATGTGCAATCTTTACCAGCTCGGTTGTCTTTGCAACGTTCTCGTCGATCGGGTAATGGGAACCGTCAAACATAATGGAAGAGAAGCCCGCTTCGATGCATTTCATACATCCGTCATAGGAGCCGTGATCCAGATGCAGCGCTACCGGTACGGTGATGTTCATCTCTTCAATCATGCCCTTCACCATGCCGACAACCGTCTTATAACCTGTCATATACTTCCCTGCACCCTCGGATACGCCCAAGATAACCGGAGAATTTAACTCCTGCGCGGTTGCAAGGATGGATTTGGTCCACTCTAAGTTGTTGATGTTGAACTGGCCTACTGCATAGTGGCCGGCTTTTGCTTTGTCAAGCATTTCTTTTGCTGATACTAACATGATATTCTCTCCTTTTCTAATTTTTAGTTGTTTCCAGTATAGCCTAAATTCCGGAAAAAGGAAAGGGGGTTTGTGAATTTTTACTTCTTTTTCACCATAATCTCAAGCGCCCTGTGCTGATTTTTAATATCCACCTCCCGCACTTTCCCGCCGAACTCCCCGTCTAACGTCCATGGTATTTCCTCTTCCGAAAGGATCGTAACATGGTCGCTTTTTGCGGAATAAATCAGATCCGTATCGTCAATCAGATTCGTCAGCGAAGCCAGTATCTCATTCAGCTCCGCAAAATTTTTGGGACAGCGTATCAGGGTTACCTCAAATTTGCCGTCATCCAGCAGAATATTTTTCCCTGTCATATTTTTAAAGCCGCCGACGGAATTGGAGTTTGTGACCATCCCGTAAATAAATTCGTCCTCAATCACAATATCGTTATACTCAACCCGCATATAGTATGACGTAATCTCCGGCAGGCTCTTGACCCCTTCCAGAAAATAAGCCGCATGTCCCAGTATATTCTTCCATTCCTGCCTCGTCTGGTAGGAAACGGACGTAAAAATCCCAAATGCCGCCACGTAAATAAATGATTTCTCGTTAAACGCCCCTACATCACATGCAAACCTGTGCCCCGAAACGGCGATCTGCGCCGCCTTTAACATATCCTTCGGTATCTTTAAGGAATTTGCAAAATCATTTGTGCTCCCGGCCGGAATATATCCGAGCGGAATTCTCTGCCCGCAGCGCATCAGGCCGCTGACCGTCTCGTCAAGCGTACCGTCGCCGCCGCTGCACACAACCAGATCAAACTCTCCCGCGCGTTCTTCTGCCAGCATCCGGGCGTCTTCCTTGGCCTGCGTAGGGTAGATTGTGACTTCATAAGACTCCTTTACCATAATGTCCACAATCTGCAAAAGCTTTGTCCGAATCTGCCCTTTCCCTGCCTGGGGATTGAATATAAATAAAAGTTTCTTCATGATATCTGTTCACCCCTGCCCTTCGCCCCAAGTTCCGCCGCAAGTTCCGATATCCGCCGCAGCCTGTGGTTCACGCCGGATTTGCCTACCGGAGGGCTTAAGTAGGTACCCAACTCCTTAAGCGGAACATCCGGATACGCAAGGCGCAAAACCGCAATTTCTTTCAGGTTATCGGGGAGGCTCTCAAGCCCCTTTTTGCTCTTTATAAAACGGATATCCTCAATCTGCCGGACGGCTGCGCCTACGGTTTTGCTGATATTGGCGGTTTCGCAGTTTACTTTCCGGTTGACGTCATTTCTCATTTCCTTTAAAATCCTGACGTTTTCCAGTTCTAACAACGCCCCATGGGCTTCCATAATATTCAAAAGGTCGACGATATGGGCGCCCTCTTTGACATAGACGACCTGGTTTTTCTTGCGGGTGACGATTTTGGCGTCCATTTCAAAGCTTCCGATGGCGCTTTTTAGCTGCTGCGCCTGCGCCGGGGTACGGCAGACAATTTCAAAATGATATGCTTTCCTGGGATCGCTTAACGAGCCGGACGCCAGAAACGCGCCGCGGATAAATGCCCGCTTGCAGCAGGGCTGCTGGATCAAAAGCCCGTCCGCCGTTTCCGTACTGCCAAAACAGGCATTCTTTTTGTCCCACATTTTGACGCTTTCCAAAACCTTTAACGCCGCGTCCCCTGTAAGCCCTCCTCCGGGCTCCTCAAAGCCAAACAAAAGAGAAAGCAAAAGGCGGTACTTTTGCCGAAGCAGGGCATGTTCCGTGCCTGCCCGAAGCCGCACGCTGCCGTCTGCCAGACTGATATTCCCTGCAAAACTGATAATGGCGGAAAGCTCCGCGAGCCGGCAATGCCTGCCTGCGCCCGCCCGTTCCGCCAGTTCTTTTTTAATCTCACCTGAAAATGACATTTTAATTCCTCAGCACATCTTTATCAATATCCCTGTGTTCTATCTTAAGCCCGTATTCCTTACAGGAAGCGAGCTGCCTGTACAGCTCGTTGGCCAGCGTGACGGAACGGTGCTTGCCGCCGGTGCATCCAATACCGATCACAAGCTGGTTTTTGCCTTCGATTATGTAATTCGGAATCAGAAAATTCACCATATCTGCCAGTTTTGCAAGAAAAACGTGCGCTTCCTTGAACTGCAGCACATAATCCTGGATTTCTTTATCGTTGCCGCTTTTTTGGCGCAGCCCCTCGACATAAAACGGGTTCGGCAGAAACCGGACGTCAAAAACCAAATCCGAATCCACCGGAATCCCATACTTAAATCCGAAGGACAAAACCGTAATAAACAGGTTTTTGTAATCCTGCTGTTTCACAAAAATCTTATCCAGCTCCGCCCACAGCTCACGTGTGAGCATCCTGCTCGTATCTATAATATAATCCGCCCTCCGGCGCAGAAAATTCAGCCTGCTGCGCTCCTTTTGAATCCCCGCTTCCACGCGTTCCCCGCCGGAAAGCGGGTGGCTGCGCCTGGTTTCCTTATAGCGCTTGACCAGCACCGCATCCTCCGCATCCAAAAACAAAATTTCCGATGATTTTCCGCCCTCAGTCAGGCGGTTTAGTACGGCGTGCAGCTCGGAAAGGGAATTGCCGCTGCGTATGTCAACGCCGATTGCAAACTTCTGCAGCTCATCCTTGCTGGTTTCCGAAAGCTCCACAAACTTTTCAATCAGGGGTATCGGCAGGTTATCCACACAATAAAACCCGATATCCTCCATCATTTTCAGCGCCGTACTCTTCCCCGCCCCGGACATCCCGGTCAGTATTACTAGCTTCAATCCTTATCCCCCTGTTTTATTCCACTGCTAAAACCAATCTGCTAAAATTCACCGAGCAGCTTTACTTCCGGTTCCAGCTCCACACAAAAGCGCTCCTGCACCGTTAGCTGTACATGCCGGATCAAAGCTAAAATATCGGCCGCACAAGCGCCGCCCCGGTTAATTACAAATCCGCAGTGCTTCGGCGATACCTGCGCGCCGCCGATTGAAAACCCGGCAAGCCCCGCGTCCATAATCAGTTTCCCGGCAAACTGCCCGGGCGGACGCTTAAACGTACTGCCCGCGCTCGGGTAGTTTAACGGCTGCTTACTGATACGCTTCGCCTTCAGCTCTTCCATCTGCTCTAAAATACCCGCCGGATCCGCGCTCTGCAGTGCAAACGACACCGCAAGCACCAGATACCCGTTCTCCGGCACACAGCTGCGGCGGTACGAAAACGCCATCTGCTCCGCGGGAAGCTTTAAAATACGCCCGTCTTTTGAAAGCACCGTCACGGCGGCGGCAATATCCTTGATTTCACCGCCGTACGCTCCGGCATTCATCACTGCCGCGCCGCCTACGCTGCCCGGAATCCCGGCGGCAAATTCCATGCCTGAAAGCCCGTGGCGGTACGCTTCGTATGCCGCTTTCGACAGCAGCGCCCCCGCCTGTGCCGTAACACATTCCCCGTCCACCGAAACCTCTGCCATACGGCTTCCAATCTCAATCACCGCTCCCCGGATTCCCTGATCGCCCACCAGCAGATTACTCCCGTTGCCGATTATTGTAACCGGAATCCCGTATTCCGCCAACCGTTCCATGACCACGGGAAGCCCGGCGGCATCCGGCATAAGATACCAGTCCGCCGGACCTCCCACGCGAAACGTCGTATGGCGGGCTAACGGCTCATCCTTTAAAACCCGCCCTTCCCCTAATACCGATTCCAATTCCTTTTGTAACTGTTCTGCGCCCATCTTTCCCCTTTCACAGGCCCGCCTTTGTACCCTGTCCCGCAGGCCTGCCAAGCCCGATTACATATCCTCCAAAAACGCCACATACCCTAACAGCGCTTCGTACAAATCCACCTTGCTGATAATCTCCCACGGAGCATGCATATTTAACACTGCCACGCCGCTGTCAATCACCTGCATCCCGTAATTTGCCAGAATATAAGCAATCGTGCCGCCGCCGCCCTGGTCAACCTTTCCAAGCTCTGCAGTCTGGTAAGCAATATTGCGTTCATCCAGTATATGGCGGATTTTTGCCATATATTCCGCATTTGCGTCATTCGATCCGCTCTTTCCTCTGGATCCGGTATATTTGTTAAACACAAGCCCTTTTCCGAAATAAGCCGCATTGCGTTTTTCCATAACCTCGGGATAATTCGGATCGTACGCGGCGCTGACATCCGAAGAAAGCACCTTGGAACTGCGCATCGCACGGCGGACCGCAAGGTCCGAATCGCGCCCCATTAGATTTAAAATCTCTGCTACGGCATCCTCAAAAAACCGGGAATGCATACCGGTCGCCCCGACGCTTCCGATCTCTTCCTTGTCCACCAGCAGGCATACGCAGGTCTTTTCCGGAGCAGACACCCTTAACATCGCTTCAAACGACGGATAAGCGCAGACCCGGTCGTCATGCCCGTAGCCCATCACCATGCTGCGGTCAAAGCCGTAATCCCTCGCTTCACCTGCCGGGACCACCTCAATCTCTGCCGAAAGGAAATCCTCTTCCGCCACGCCGTAGGTTTCTTTTAAGATCCGCAGGACATTTTTCTTTACCGTTTCTTTTGCGGCTTCTCCCTCTTCCTTTGTCAGAGACGGAATGCTGCCGATCAAAACGTCCAGCTTCTCCCCTTCAATCATCTTAGCGGCTTTTTTCTCCATCTGATCGCCGGAAAGGTGGATCAGAAGATCGCTCACGCCAAAAACCGGATCGCCCGGCTTATCCCCGATGCTTACCGGCACAACCGTGCCGTCCGTCTTTGCAAACACGCCGTGTAATGCAAGCGGAAGAGCTACCCACTGGTATTTCTTCACGCCGCCGTAATAATGGGTGTCAAGCATCGCCATCTGGGTGTCCTCGTACAGCGGCACCTGCTTAATATCCAGGCGCGGCGAATCAATGTGCGCGCCGAGAATATTCATCCCGGATTCCAGATCCTGCTTACCGATGATAAAAAGCGCCATTGCTTTGCCCATATTGTTCACATAGACCTTATCGCCCGCTTTTAAGCTCTCTCCCCGTTCCATTAGCCCGGACAGCTCCGTAAAACCTGCCCCGATTGCCCGCTTTTCAAATTCCTGTACGCATTCGCGTTCTGTCTTGCAGTCGGAAAGGAACCTGCGGTACTCTTTGGCAAATTCGTTTACCGGCTGCCTGCTTTCCCCTTCGGGGTATTTTTCCCATGCATTTTTGTTTTCCATTTTTTGTGCTCTTCTTTCTATTCTTATTTTCTTATTTGCCCGTTTTTATTCCTCTTCGCTGCCCTTTGTGAGGTTGGCCTGTACGCGGCGGTACAGCTCCTGCGCGGCATTGTAGCCCATTTTCTTCTGGCGGTGGTTGACCGCGGCCGCTTCGCAGATTACGGCCAGGTTGCGCCCCGGGCGGATGGGCAGTGAATGGCACACTACCTGGTTGCCTAAGATTTCCGTATATTCCTCCTTTAATCCAAGGCGGTCGTAATCGTTTTCTTTTTTCCAGTCCTCCAGCTTGATGACCAGATCAATATTCTGTTTTTGCTTAACGCATTCCACACCAAACAGCGTCTTAACGTCAATGATGCCGATCCCCCTTAACTCGATAAAATACCGGGTAATGTCCGGCGATGTCCCGATTAGCGTGTGGTCGTTGATTTTTCGGATCTCAACTACGTCGTCCGTTACCAGGCGATGGCCCCTTTTCACCAGCTCAAGAGCCGCTTCGCTCTTTCCGATCCCGCTTTCCCCCATAATCAAAAGCCCTTCGCCATATACGTCTACCAATACCCCATGGATCGTTACGCAGGGCGCCAGCTCCTCGGTCAGGATATTAATAATCCCTGCCATAAACTCGGAAGTGGGCTGGGCGGTGCCAAGCACCGGCACGCCGTTTTTCTTCGCCGTTTCCAAAAACGTGGTGTCCGGTTCAAATTCACGGCAGAAAATCACACAGGGGATGTCATACGAAAGAAATTCGTCATAAATCTTCTTACGTTCCTCTTCTGTTTTTTTCTGCAGGTAAGCATACTCCACCATGCCGATAATCTCGACACGGGACGGATCAAAATACTCAAAATAACCGCTTAACTGCAGCGCCGGGCGGTTCACATCGGAGAGAAGGATGTGTTTTTCCTTTAAATCAATCTCTTCGGTAAAATTTTTCAGTTCCATTTTTTTTGCGATTTTTGCTACGCTTACACCATCCATAACTGTTCTTCTCCTTTTCTGTTTTATACCAGCCAGTATATCATAGATTGCCCTTTTCTTCAACCGGATGAAAGTACTCAAATACCGCTTTTGCCGCCTGTAAATTCATAGACGGCGTTTCGGCAAGCTCTTTCATGCCTGCCGCGCGGATTTCGTCTAACGAAGCGTAGCGTACCATCAGCGCTTTCCGCCGCGACGGACCGATGCCGGGGATATCGTCCAGTACGGAATGCACCTGCCCTTTGCCGCGCAGCGACCTGTGGTATTCAATTGCAAAGCGGTGCGCCTCGTCCTGGATACGTGTAATCAGCTGAAATCCTGCGCTGTCTCTACGGATCGGGATCTCCGTATTCTGATAGTATAACCCGCGCGTCCGGTGATTATCATCCTTTACCATGCCGCAGACCGGAATCTTTAACCCAAGCTCCGCTAAAACCTGAAGCGCAATATTAACCTGCCCCTTTCCGCCGTCCATCATAATCAGATCCGGAAATTTAGAAAAGCTGCCGTAGGTATCCTCAAGCCCCTTTTCCTTCAGCTCTTCCTTCTCCTCCTGCCCGTGTAAAAACCGTCGGGAGAGCACCTCCCGCATGGAAGCGTAATCATCGGGCCCTAAGACGGTTTTTAGCCGGAACTTCCGGTAATCGCTGCGGCAGGGCCTGCCCTTTTCATAGACGACCATAGACCCAACCGACTGATAGCCGCTGATATTGGAAATATCAAACGCCTCCACCCGCACAAGCCCGCCAAGCCCAAGCAGCGCCCCGATTTCCTTCATCGCGCCGATGGTGCGCCCTTCCTCACGCTTTAGCTTTTCCTTATCCTGCGAAAGCACCAGCCTGGCATTTTTGCAGGCCAGCTCCACAAGCTTTTCCTTCATCCCTTTTTGCGGGATCTTTATGTATGCCTTCTGCCCGCGCCTGCCGCTCAGCCACTCTTCCATCACGTCTTTTTCTTCCACCGGGCAGGGCAGCATAATCCGTTTGGGGATAAACGGCGTCCCGGCATAGTACTGCTTGACAAATGCCGTTAAAATCTGGGCGTTTGTGTCCTCCGATGCAATGCTCATATAAAAATGCTCCCGCCCAATCAGCTTTCCGCCCCGGATAAAAAAGACCTGTGCCACCGCGTCTTCCCCGTCCTTTGCAATTCCGATGACATCCCGGTCTTCGTCGTTTGCGTCCGTTATTTTCTGCTTTTGCGCAATCTGGTTCACGCTGTTTAACAGGTCCCGGTACTCCGCCGCCTTTTCAAACTGCAGCTTCGCGGAAGCCGCCGCCATTTTCTCCTCTAACTCCCTTCGTATCCCGGCGTAATCCCCGTTTAAAAACCGCACGGCGCGTTCGATGCGCCCCGCATACTCTTCCTCAGAAATAAAACTCTGGCAGGGGGCATAACACTGCTTGATATGGTAATTCAGGCACGGGCGCTCCTTCCCCGTATCCCGGGGCAGAATACGGCTGCAGGTACGCAGCCCGTACAATTTATTGAGCAGGTCGATAATATCCTTCACCGCCCCCGCGCTGGTATAAGGCCCGAAATAACGGGATTTGTCTTTTTTTAGCCGGCGTGCAAAAAGGACCCTTGGAAAAGCTTCCCCCAGAGTCACTTTAATATACGGGTAGGTCTTGTCATCCCGCAGCATAGTATTGTATTTGGGCCTGTGTTCCTTGATCAGATTGCACTCTAATACCAAAGCTTCCAGCTCCGTATCGGTCACAATATATTCAAACCGGGCAATCTGGCGCACCATCTGCGCCTTTTTCAGCCCTTCGTTGTGGCTCGCCTGAAAATACTGGTGTACCCGTTTGGTCAAAGACACGGCTTTTCCAATGTAAATAATAGTATCCTTTTTATCATGCATAATATAAACTCCCGGCTGATCCGGGAGTTTTTTCAATTCCTCTTCCACGTTAAACATTACGACTGTCCATCCTTCACCGTTCCTTTTTCCTCTGGCTTAGTTTCCTCTTCCTCCGGCTCCGGCAGGCCCTTTAGCTTACGGAAAATTTTCATAAACTCTTTTCCGGTTATCGTTTCGTGCTTGTAAAGATATTCGGAAATATGATCCAGCACGTCGCGGTTGTCGTTTAACAGCTTGACTGCCTTCGCGTAACAGGAATTGATCAGTTTTAAAACCTCTTTATCAACCTGCGCCGCCGTCTTTTCGGCACAGTTCATGGATGCCCGGCCGTCCAGATACTGGCTTTCCACCGTTACCAGGCTCATCATGCCAAATTTGCCCGACATACCGAACCGGGTAATCATCGACCTTGCAATGTTAGTCGCCTGTTCAATGTCATTGGCTGCGCCGCTGGTTATGGAATGGAATACGATCTCCTCCGCCGCGCGCCCTGCCATAAAGGTAGTGATTTTTGCCAGAAGCTCTTCTTTCGTATCCAGAAACTTCTCTTCCTCCGGCGTCTGCAGAGTGTAGCCGAGCGCGCCCATGGTACGCGGCACAATCGTAATCTTCTGCACCGGCTCGGTGTCCTTCTGCAAGGCAGTCACTATGGCATGCCCGACCTCGTGGTACGAGACAATCCGCTTTTCCTTGTCGCTCATTACGCGGTCCTTTTTCTCTTTCCCGCCGACTGCCACCAGCTCGAATGCTTCAAACAAATCGGTCTGGTTGACAAACTTGCGCCCGCCCTTAACGGCAATAATGGCCGCTTCGTTGATCATATTCGCCAAATCCGACCCCACCAGCCCTGCGGTTGCAAGCGCAAGCGCTTCCAGATCAACCGTTTCGTCCATCATAACGTCTTTGGCGTGAACCTTTAATGTCTCCAGACGCCCCTTCTGATCCGGGCGGTCTACGATAATCCGCCGGTCAAAACGCCCCGGACGAAGCAGCGCTTTGTCCAAAACCTCCGGACGGTTGGTCGCGGCAAGGATCAAAAGTCCCTTGGACGTATCAAATCCGTCCATTTCCGCAAGGAGCTGGTTTAACGTCTGCTCCCGCTCGTCGTTGCCGCCGCCGAACCTGGAATCACGGCTCTTGCCGATTGCGTCAATTTCATCAATAAAAATAATACACGGCGCCTGCTTCTGCGCTTCCTTAAACAAATCGCGCACCCTTGACGCGCCCACGCCGACAAACATCTCCACAAAGTCCGAACCTGCCAGTGAGAAAAAC
>CAMSEJ010000058.1 GCA_947057405.1 uncultured Roseburia sp. | reverse complement strand
GATCTGCCCGTATTACAGGGCAGAATTTTATTCCCGGTTTCTGTTCTTTGATCTGTTGTAAATTGATGTCAGCTCCTGCAGCCGTTCTAACAGACCGCTGTCTATCACATCCAGTCCAAAACCCTGCAGCATCTGACTGAATATCATAAACTTACAGTAAGATTCTTCCTCGGAGCTGTCAAATATCATAGGGTTCATCCAGACATTTGCCGCAAGTAAAATCAGTTCCGCCAGCTGCTTCGGGTAATCCGTTTTGATAGAGCCGTCAGAAATCCCCTGCTCGATAATCGGTAAAATATAATTGGGCGCCGCTTCTTCAATGGTATCGTGCAAAAGACCAAACAAAAGCTTTGGATTATGATGAAAATCCGGAGCTACCGTAAAAATATCGTTCTGTACCGACCGGTTGATGGATTCCCGGAAAACCGTTTTCAGCTTCTCCCTGCCGTTAAGATCCGCACGATCCCGAATGGCTGCAAGCATCTGGTTCGATTCCGCCGTCATCCGTTCCGTAACGGCAACCAGAATCTCTTCCTTTGACTTAAAGTGATGATAGATGGCGCCTTTGCTCAGACCGCCTAAATGGTTAATAATATCCTGAATGGAAGTATGCTCATACCCCTGTTCCATAAATAAGCGAAACGCAACATCCAATATCAGCTGAACGGTTTCTTCCGGATGCTTATTCCTTGCCATTGTTCTTCACCAACCTTCTCAAACATACCTTTAGTATGTATTTTAACATACCAGTGGTATGTTTGTCAAGGCATTTCTGCAATTCTTCGAATGCACTGTAACAGTGATACCGAACGGCTGAACGGTTACAATGCACCGGTTATGCTTCCGGCTCCAAGCCGGAACGCAGTACCGATGCAATATCCGCACTCCGAAATCCTCTCCGCATCAAAAATCCGTACATTTTACGCGTCTCGACCGGATCTGCCGTATCCGGCAGAAAATGCTTTTTCTCTAACAGCCTGCGAATCTGCGCTTTTTCGTCAGACGAAAATTCTTCTTCCATGCTCTGTGCAATCACGTCCCGCGGTATACCGCGGCGCAGCAGATCCTGTTCCAAACGCTGCCTGCTCCGATCATTCTGATGGTACCGGATAAATGTTGCTGCATACCGCGTATCATCCAGATAGTGATACTTCTTCACATAGGACACGGCATCTTCAATCGCTTCCTCAGGATAATCGCTCTGCGCCAGCTTTTCCCGAAGCTGCCGCTCGGTCCGCTCCTGCCGTTCGAGCAGGTGCATGGCGCGCTTTACGGCGCGCCGTCCGATTACCTCATGGAGTATCTGCTCATACTGCTCCTTTGACAGCTCCGTTCCCGCTTCCAGCGAAAGCTGCCTGGCTTCTTTTGCGTACAGCCAGAGCCGCCGTCCGTCCAGGCAGATTTCAACACGTCCCTTGTCGGATACCCGATATTCCGTAATCCTGTATCCCATTATGCTTCCGCTGCCTTATCTGCCTGCGCCGTCTCTTCCGCCTGCTGTCCTCCGGTATCCGAAGCCTCCGAAGAAACGGCTTCTTCCTCCTCAGACTCCTTCAGCCGGAAGTGGGCGCGAACCTGTTCTTCAATTTCATCACGTACCTCAGGACGCTCTTTTAGATACTGCTTTGCATTCTCGCGTCCCTGTCCAATCTTATCTCCCTTATACGCATACCACGCTCCGGATTTATTGACCACATCGCAGTCTGCCGCCAGATCCAGGATATCTCCTTCCCGGGAAATCCCCTGTCCGAACATAATATCAAACTCCGCCTCCCGAAACGGCGGCGCCACCTTATTCTTCACAACCTTAATCCGGGTACGGTTCCCAACTACCTCCCCGGCCTGTTTTAAAGATTCAATCCTTCTGACATCCAGACGCACAGACGAATAAAACTTTAACGCACGCCCGCCGGTCGTCGTCTCCGGGTTGCCAAACATAACCCCGACCTTCTCACGAAGCTGGTTGATAAAAAGCACGATACAGTTCGACTTGCTGATCACCGACGTCAGTTTCCGGAGCGCCTGGGACATCAGCCTCGCCTGCAGCCCCACATGGGAATCTCCCATATCGCCGTCAATTTCCGCCTTCGGCACAAGCGCCGCCACCGAATCCACAATTACGATATCCACTGCCCCGGAGCGCACCATCGTCTCCGTAATCTCAAGCGCCTGCTCTCCGCAGTCCGGCTGAGAAATGTACAAATTATCCACATCGACTCCGATGTGCCTGGCATAAACCGGATCCAGAGCATGCTCCGCATCAATAAAGCCCGCAATCCCCCCTGCCTTCTGTACCTCCGCTACCACATGCAGCGCCACCGTCGTCTTACCGCTTGACTCCGGTCCGTAAATCTCAATAACGCGCCCTTTCGGCAGCCCGCCGATTCCAAGCGCAAGATCCAGGCTCAAACACCCGGTCGGAACCGCATCTACGTTCATATTCTTAGCGGATTCCCCCAGTTTCATAATCGAGCCCTTCCCGTACTGCTTCTCAATCTGGGCAACAGCGGCTTCCAGCGCTTTTAATTTGTCCTCTTTCCTGTCTCCGGTCTTTTTCTCCGATCTCCTGTCTGCTTTCCTGTCTTCTTTAGCCATCTTATCCGTCTCCTTTTCCAATTCCAATTCACATACAAACTTATGTTCGTTTCTTAGTTCCAATATTAATCTATTTCCTCCTAAAAGTCAATATCAAAAAATGTTTCAATATTTGGGATTCTCTTCGATAAATGAAAAAAGACAGTTGAGAACTCAACTGCCTTTCAGTATAATGGCTTTCCGCTTTATTGTCAAGAAAAAACAAAAAGCCATTCGCATCAATCCTTCTCGTACCCGTTTTTCCGGTACAGAATCAAAAATACCAGCACACTGATCACAAGCTCCCCGACCAGTACCGCGACAGCCAGCGGCTGCAGCGTGTAGCTGCCCTCCGCGGCATAAGCTCCCGCCAGTTCGGATAAAACGCCGGTAAATAAAAAGCCGGAAATCCGTTTCAGCCCGTCTGACAGGCTCCCCAGAAGCGGAATCATCATAAAAACCATCATCAAAGGCGTGCCCACCAGGCTTGCGCTCATCTGGTTCTTGGCGCAGATTCCCACAATCATGCCAATCACACAGCTAATCAGCGAAGCCGTCAGGCTGACAAACAAAAATACCGGAACAAATTCCCCGCTCATCCGAAGCCCGCTGATCAGCAGGACGGCAAAATTAATCCCCGCCGTAATCAGAAACGGGAAAAAGATACTTCCGATAAAATACTGTATCCCCGTAACGGACGACGTCATCAATACCCGCAGGGTATGCTTTTCCTTCTCCTCTGCAATTGCCGTCCCAACCATCATAAACCCGTCTCCGCAGACATTCATTGTCAGCCCCAGATTTAAAAGCAGCGTCATCATCCCCGGCGTAAGCTTTCCGCCAACCGCCATCTGGTAGATTATCTTATAGACATAAACCATTCCCACCGTGAAAAGGGGGCCGGTCATAATGACCGGATTTTTGGTGATGCCGATCCATTTCATCTGCGCCACCGCCAGCAGTTTGTGAAAATTTCCCATAATAACATACTCCTTTCTAAAACTCGTTCTTAAACGTTTAATGATGCCCCTGTTACCTGTAAAAACACATGCTCCAGCGTCGGCTCGCACGAATGGATGCTTTCAATTTTATCCTGCTGCATCCACTCGGCAATTTTTTGAACATTTTCCGGCGTCTGTCCAAACGTTTCCTCCCGGCCGTCATGTAAAAGCAGCCGGTATTCTTTTTTCCGGTTATACTTTAGACAAAGCTCCTTTGGCGTACCGAATTCCACAATCTTCCCCTGGTACAGCAGCGCCACATGGTCACACAGCTTAGTCGCTTCTTCCATGTTATGCGTCGTCAGAAAAATCGCCATGCCCTCTTTTTTCAAATCCGTCAGCATCCGGTGAATCGAAACCGCCGTAGACGGATCAAGCCCTCCGGTCGGCTCATCCAAAAACAGGATCTTAGGCTTGTGCAAAACCGCCCTTGCAAGCACCAGCCGCTGCCCCTGCCCCTTAGAGAGCTTTGCCGCCGGTTTTTTCCTGTGTTCATACAAACCGACCTGTTTTAACACCTCCTCAATCCGGCTCTGCTTTACACGCCAGATTTTGGCAAATATACTCAGATTCTGCCAGACGCTCATTCTTTCATATATGCCGCTGTTGTCCGATACGACGCCGATTTTTTCGTAAATCGAAGCGTCAAGATTGGACGAATCCGTACCGAGTATCTTTGCTTCGCCCGAGGTCGGTTTCAGCTGCCCGGTGATAATCTTAATGGTCGTCGTCTTTCCTGCTCCGGACGGTCCCAAAAACCCGAGGATTTCCCCTTTGTGCAGCGTCATACCAATGTCTTTTAACGCCAGCTCCGTTTTATACCGTTTGGAAATATGTGTCAGCTGCAGTAATACGTTTTGTTCCATACAAAAAAACCTTCTTTCTGTTTGTTTTTGACAAAAAGAAGGTTATCATATTCTACAAAAAATCTGCGGTATTTTGCCTGAACGGAGTTATTTGCTGCCCGAATGGTTCATGGCCGCATGCATTCCCGCTACATACCCGGAAGACCACGCCCACTGCAGGTTATACCCGCCGCACATTCCGTCCACATCCACTACTTCCCCTGCAAAATAAAGACCGGGAACCAGCGCCGACTCCATTGTTTCCGCATGGATCTCCCCCGTGTCAACGCCTCCCGCCGACACCTGCGCCGCCGCAAACCCCTTCGTATCCGAAAGCTCGACCCGGACATTCTTTGCATATCTGCAGAGCTCCTTAAGCGTTCGCTCCGATACGGCCGCCGCAGGCTCCTTTGGCAAAATCCCGTTCTGCTTTAACAAGATCGGAATCAGCTTTTTGGAAAACAGCCCGTTGAGCGCCTCCTCCGCCGTTTTGCCGTCCCTTCTCCCAAACCGTCCCGTAAGCTCCCGCTGCAGCTCCTCCCCGCTCAGAAAAGGGACAAAATCCAAAGCCGCCTGTACATGCTTTTTGTCCAGAAATGCTTTGGCTGCATACCTGCTGACCTGAAACACCGGGATTCCGGAGATTCCGAATTCCGTAAGCTGTACCTCGCCCCGATCTTCACATACCATCTGCCGTTCCACATACAATTTCACCGAAGCATCCGTCCGTACCCCCGCAGCCGCTTTCAAAAATGCCTGTCCGGCTTTTAGCTGCACCAAAGCGGGCACAACCTCCACAAACGTATGCCCCATCTGCCGGATAAAAGGAAACGCGCTCCCGTCGCTGCCCGATTTCGGAAATGCCAGGCCGCCGCAGGCAAAAATACAGCAGTCCGCCCGAACCGCCGTTTTGCCTGTCTTAGCCAAAAAGCCGTTCCCGTTCCTTTTTACCGCCGTAATTTCACACCCTGTCAGCACCTGCACCTTTAACCGGCGCAATTCCATACGCAGCGCGTCTAACACCGATGAAGCCTGCCCGCTCGCCGGATAAAAACAGCCGTTTCGTTCCCTGGGATAAATCCCAAGCTCCCGAAAAAAAGCAGCCGTCTCGGAAAAACCGAACTGCCGCAGCACAGGCTGCACAAAAGCAGGGTTGCCGCCCCGGTAAAAACGTACCCCCTGCTTTCGGTTCATATAATTGCACTTTCCGTTTCCCGTGGAAAGTATTTTTTTGCCGACCCGGTCCATATGCTCCAAAACCGTTACGGATGCGCCTGCACGCGCCGCCGCAATCGCTGCCGTCATACCGGAAGCGCCGCCGCCAATAATCAGTATTTTTTTCACATTTCCTCCTTATCACAGGGCATATGCGCCTCGTCTTCTCAATCGCAAATCCAATACGTCAGCTTCTTCTCTTCCAGCTTTCGCAAAAACGGATACGGATTATAGCTCTTCTCCTCCCCGTCCTCCCCGTCCAGATAAATCCCCACATGCAGATGCACCGGAAAATACCCGGTCGTACCTTCCACCTCGCTGTACCCGGTATCTCCCATAAACCCCAAAAGCTCCCCCGCCTTTACTTCGTCCCCAATCGAAAGCTCCGGCGCATAATCGCTTAAATGCGCGTAATAAAAATACACGCCCCGCGTACTCCGTACTCCGATCCGGTAGCCGCCCAGCTTTAACCAGCCCATTTTTTCTATGTACCCGTCCGACATACTGACAACCGGATACCGCCCCCGCTCGTTCAGCGAAGCCATAATATCGCATCCTTCATGTGTGCGTTCCCCGCCGAACCTGCGGCTGTCCATCCAGCTGTCCGCAAAGGTCACCCCAAAGCGCTCTTTATCGTATGCAGACTGCGGTACGGGAAAATAGACAATATCTTCCCATACCGCTTCCAAAAGCGCTTCCTCCGTCCCGGGAGACTGCCGGTAAAAATACGACAGCATCCAGACGTCTACAGCAGCCAGTAGAAAAAAAAGCACGCCATACGAAACAAACCTGCGAAGTCTTGCCAAATTTATTTCATACTCCCCAACAGCTCCGTCAGAAAACGGTACACCCGTTCCGCCGATAAAAGATTCAGCCGCTCGTTCGGCGTATGGATGTCAAAATTATCCGGTCCGAACGATACGGCGTCCAGCCCCTCCAGCTTGCCGCAGAACATGCCGCACTCCAGCCCCGCATGAATCGCTTCAAATACCGGATCCGTTCCGAACATCCTCCGGTAAACCTGCGTGATCTGCTCCCGGATTTTAGAATCCGCGCGGTATTCCCAGGCCGGATAATCCCCTTCCGATACAGCCGTACCGCCCAGGAATTCCGTTAAATACGTCAGCCGATCCATCAGCTCTTCCTTCCGGCTTCCCACGCTGCTGCGCACGGAAAACGAAATCCGAAACGAATGCTTCCCAAGCTCCATAATCCCTGCGTTTAACGAGGTTTCCACCAGCCCTTCCACTACCGTGCTCCGATGCATCACGCCGTTTGGCATGTTCCGCAGAAAAAACAGGATTTTCTGCATGGAAACGGGATCCAGCACCTCATATTCCGCTTCCGAACACGCCTGCACGCTGACCGAAAGCCCGGGATCCGGCACGGCGTATTCATTCTGCAAAATCCTCTCGATTTCCGAAACGGCGTCCAAAAACGCCTCCTTCTGCTGTTTTGGAATGACAAGCGTACAGGCCGCTTCTCTGGGGATTGCGTTGTCCTTTAGTCCGCCCGCGAGCGAAGCAATGCACACCGGCATCCGCTGCTCCAGATATTTCAGCACCCTGCCCAGCACTGCAATGGCATTGGCATGCTCCTTGTCGATTTCACTGCCCGAATGCCCGCCCGCAAGCCCGTGCAGACGGACGGACATGCCAAGCCCGGTTTTTGTCCGGTAAGAAACCGGGATATCGGTCTGCGCCGTAAGGCCTCCGGCACAGCTGGTCAGAAAATGGCCTTCTATATCCGAATCAATGTTTAAAAGAATCCGCCCCTTTAACATGGATAAATCAATTGCCTTTGCGCCCAGCAGCCCGACTTCTTCATTGGAAGTAAATATCGCCTCAAGCCTGGGATGCCTCAGCGTTTTGTCGTCTAAGACGGCAAGCATATACGCCACCGCAATGCCGTCGTCTGCGCCAAGCGTGGTGCCTCTTGCTTTTAAATAATCCCCATCCACATATAAATCCAGTCCTTCGTGTTCAAAGTCTGTGGTGCAGTCCGCTTCTTTTTCACAGACCATATCGGTATGCCCCTGCAGGATTACGGCAGGCGCGTCCCCATAGCCGTCCGACGCCTCTTTGATCAGGATGACATTGTCCGCCCCGTCCCGGTAATACGTAAGAGAATGTCCTTTTGCAAAGGCTTCCAGATAATCGGCAATGGCTTTTGTATGGTACGAGCCGCGCGGGATCCGGCTGATCTCTTCAAAATAGCGGAAAACATTTTCCGGCTGTATCTTTCCTAAAACACTCATAGCTTCCTCCTGTTTTTAATATATTAGAGTATGAAGAAAAATATTGTTATTTTAATCGGCTTGCTGTTGTTTCTCTTTTTTATTGTAACACACCCGGCCGCATCCATGGAAGCAGCTGCAAACGGGCTTTTGCTGTGGTACCGGCAGGTTCTGCCCGCCCTTCTGCCGCTCGCGATCCTGTCAAACCTGATGGTGTATTCCAATTATATGCAAATGGTTACGAAATATTTATACCCGTTTACCAAAAGACTTATCCCTACCAGCCAAAGCGGCAGCTTTGCCCTGTTGGGAGGGCTTTTGTTCGGGTTCCCGATGGGAAGCAAAATCAGCGCGGATCTGGCGGAACAAAACAAAATCAGCCAAAAAGAAGCGGAACTTCTGTGCATCTGCTTTAATCAGCTAAGCCCTGGCTTTGTCAGCGGGTACCTGCTTACCTCCGTACTTGAACTGCCGCAGATGATCCCGTACTGCTATGCGGCGCTGTACCTGCCGCCTCTGTGTTATGCCTCGTTCCAATTGAAAAAACTGCGCCCAAAGGACGCAAAAAACGCAGCCTCCGATCCGGTGTTTCATTTCGGGATCCTGGACGCTGGCATTATGAACGGATTTGAGGCATTGACGAAGCTGGGGGGATACATTATGATGTTCTCGGTCTTTGCAGCCATCCTCCATACCTATAACGGGGCTTATCCGCTGTTTAATCTGGTATGCACGGGCCTGACCGAGGTAACGACCGGAATTTCCTGCCTGAAGGATTCCGCCCTGCCGCAGGAAATCTCCTATCCCCTGTCTGTCTTTTTCGTATCGTTCGGCGGGCTGTGCGGGTTTGCACAGACCTGTTCCCTAAGCCGGGGATGCACGTTTTCTAAAAAAAGATACCTCACCTGCAGGCTGTGCTTCGCAGCCGCAAGCAGTATCTTAAGCTGTTTCTTATCGTTATTCGCCGGGAGCTTCCGGATCGGTTGAATAGGGGATGTCAAGCTCCATCTCCTCTGCAATGCCCGGCTGGCTCTCCTGCGCTCCGGCCTGCGGCGGTACCGCAAGCTCGCTGCGGTTGGCCATGACAACGGTCAGGTACTCCTGCAGGGATTCGAGCAGATGATCGGTCCTTGCCCGGGTCGTTTCAATGGAACGCGATAAGATGTCCTGCGTGTTTTTTAACAGCTCGTCCGTATAGGAAATTGCGCCGAGACGGATTTCGTCGGCATCCCGCACCGCATTTTCGTAGATTTCCTGCGCCTGCTGCTTGGCGGCGCTGACCACCTCGTTTGCCTTTGCGTATGCCTGCTGCATAATTTCATGCTCACTGACCTGCGCCGCCTGCATTTCCTCCGCATGCAGCAGCATCTGCTGCGCTTTTGTATTGGCATCCGCTAAAATCGCTTCCTTCTGGCTGATCATCTTCTGGTAACGTTTGATTTCTTCCGGTGTCTTAAGACGCAATTCTGTCAGTAACTCTTCCATCGTCTCCTTATCTACAACAATACTGGAACCACTGAACATCCGAGGTTTACAGCTCTCTATGTACTCTTCAATTTCGCTGATCATCTGCTCTATTTTGCTATTCATGAAAAAGACCCCTTACTTTTTTATATTATATTTCCTGTAAATCCTGTCTACAAACTGCGGAGGCACAAATTTGCTGATATCCCCGCCATATGCAGCAAATTCACGTACCACAGAAGAACTCAGGTAGGAATATTTAAGATTCGTAACCAAAAAAATCGTTTCTACCGCCGGATATTCGACATGGTTGGTCTGAGCAATCTGCAGCTCGTACTCAAAATCCGTCACTGCCCGAAGCCCTCGCACAATAATGGTTGCGCCGCTTTCCTTCATATAGTCTACCAAAAGCCCGTTAAACGACCCGACCGTCACATTCGGGATATCACGCGTAAGTTCTTTTAACATATTAACACGTTCATCCACAGAAAACAACGAGTTTTTGTCACTGTTATTCAATACGCCCACGATCAGTTCATCTACAATCGCAGACGAACGCTCGATCATATCCTGATGGCCGAACGTAATCGGGTCAAAGCTCCCCGGATAGATTGCTCTTTTCATCCTTCCCCTCCCTCTGGATAAATATATGGGCATTCGTTTTATAGGTTTTTTCCCTTACTGCGGTAAAACCCGCTGCGGCAAGGCAGGATAAATCCGTATCCCGTGCCGTTTCCAAAATAATAAGCGCGTTAGATCGGAAGAGCACACGTCTGAACTCCAGTCACATGGCATGATCT
>CAMSEJ010000057.1 GCA_947057405.1 uncultured Roseburia sp. | reverse complement strand
GCCTGCTTGACAATCCTGCTTAGCTGTGTTAGCCTATATAAGTATTTTAACATGGTAACGTGGTAACAGATTACTACGAAAGTAAACGAGGAGGATTCATATGAAAAAATTAGTTGCAGCGCTTTTGGTGGCAGGAATGGCAGTTTCCCTTACGGCATGCGGGAATGGGGGCGCCGATACGGATGCTCCGGCGTCATCCGGCAGCGGGAATGAAACAACGGACAGCGAAGCGGCTGCCGGGGATGAGGATACGCAGGCGGCGGACGAAAGCGGCGCTGTGGGCGGTGAGACGTTTACCGTAGGCTTTGATCAGGATTTTCCGCCGTTTGGTTATGTCGGCGACGACGGCGAATTTACGGGCTTTGATATTGAAATGGCGACAGAGTGCGCAAAGCGTATGGGCAAAGAAATCAAGCTGCAGCCGATTGACTGGGACGCAAAGGATATGGAACTGGAATCCGGGACGATTGACTGTATCTGGAACGGATTTACGATGAACGGGCGCGAGGATCAGTATACCTGGAGCGATTCTTATATGGACAATACGCAGGTGGTTATTACGAAGAAGGATTCCGGGATCAGCGCGCTTTCCGATTTGGCGGGCAAGATTGTAGAGGTGCAGAAGGAATCTTCCGCGCAGTCCGCATTGGAGGATGAGGATCACACGGAGCTTCTGGCTTCCTTCGGTGATTTCTTACAGGTGGCCGAATACAATACGGCGTTTATGGATCTGGAATCCGGCGCGGTAGATGCGATAGCGATTGATATCGGCGTGGCGAATTTCCAGTTAGAAGGCAGGGAAGATGAATTTGTTATTTTGGACGAAGTGATTTCTTCCGAGCAGTATGCCGTCGGCTTTTTAAAGGGCAACGAAGCGCTTCGCGACGAAGTGCAGGCTGCATTGATGGAGATGGTAGACGACGGTACGTTCGCACAGATTTCGGACAAGTATTTTGGGTATGACGTCTGCACATTAAAGAGTGCGGACGCAGCAGACACGGAAGCGGAGAGCGTAAATCCGGAGAATACAGAAGCAGCGGCAGAATAAGATGCCGGGGGCGCGTTCTAAAAATCATTCCCGCCCTCTACGGGGGTGTATTTTTGGAACATGCTCTGAGCCGGAGGTTAAAATGAGTTTACAGGTTATGATGGGGCAGCTTGCGGAAGGGATGTTTATCACGGTTCAGATTTTTGTGCTGACGCTGTTATTTTCCCTGCCGCTGGGGCTGTTGGTGTGCTTTGGCAGAATGTCTAAAAATATTTTGCTGCGCGGCATTGCTAAAATTTACATATCGGTTATGCGCGGCACGCCGCTGATGCTGCAACTTTTAGTCGTATATTTCGGGCCGTATTATATCTTTAAAATCGGCATTACGTCTTCGTACCGCGCCTATGCGGTGATTATTGCGTTTGCAATTAATTACGCCGCTTATTTTGCGGAAATATACCGCGGCGGGATTGAATCCATGCCGAAGGGGCAGTACGAAGCGGCAAAGGTTTTGGGCTATACGAAAGGACAGACGTTTTTTAAGATTATATTCCCGCAGGTGATTAAGCGTATCCTGCCGTCTGTGACCAACGAGGTCATTACGCTGGTTAAGGATACGTCGCTGGCATTTTCCATTGCCTATGTCGAAATGTTTACGACGGCAAAGGCGATCGCGGCGTCTCAAAAGAGCATGGTTCCGCTCATTGCGGCAGGTATTTTTTACTATGTGTTTAACTTTGTTGTCGCGGCGGTTATGGAGCTTTGGGAAAAGAAGCTTGGTTATTACAGTTAGGAGGCTGCCCGGATGAATTTACTGGAAATGAACCATGTGAAAAAGAGTTTTGACGACAATACTGTTTTAAAAAACATCAGTTTTTCGGTGAAAGAAGGCGAAGTGGTATCTATTATCGGGCCTTCCGGTTCCGGAAAGTCTACGCTTCTGCGCTGCGCGACGCTGCTTGAGACGATGGACGACGGGGATTTGTATTATGTGGGCGAGGCGGCGGCTAAAAGCGAGCACGGCAGGGCGGTTTATGCGCCGGGCGCGGAATTAAAGAAAATCAGCCGACGGTTCGGGCTTGTTTTTCAGAATTTTAACCTGTTCCCGCATTATTCGGTGCTGAAAAACGTGATGGATGCGCCGATCCATGTGCAAAAGAGGGACAAGGAGGAGGTGCGCAGGGAGGCGGAAGAGCTGCTCTCTAAAATGGGGCTTAAGGATCGCGCCGGTTATTATCCCTGCCAGCTTTCCGGCGGGCAGCAGCAGCGGGTGTCGATTGCAAGGGCGCTTGCAATGAAGCCGAAAATTCTGTTCTTTGACGAGCCGACGTCGGCGCTTGATCCGGAGCTGACGGGAGAGATTTTGAAGGTCATTACGCAGCTTGCCAAAGAGAAGATGACAATGGTGATTGTGACGCATGAAATGCATTTTGCGAAGGATGTGTCGGATCGGATGATTTTTATGGACCAGGGCGTGATTGTGGAGGAGACGACGCCGGAAGCGTTGTTTGCCTCGGAAAACCGCAGGACCAGGGAGTTTCTGGGGAAGTATCATGTGACCGGGGTTTGATGGAGACGGGAACGAGCGGCGGATCCTTTGGAAGGGGATGCCGCTTTTGTATTGACACCGCGTATTACAAAAAGTATAATATTCCGTGGATACAGGAGGTACAGGTCTATGGCAAAAATGGGACGCCCGAAATCGGACACGGTCAAGGATTGTATCGTAACCATAAGAATGTCGCGTGAAGAACGCGAAGCGCTGAAAGAATATGCAAGCATCCATCAGCAGACGATCACGCAGGCCATCAAGGCCGGCGTTGATTTACTTTATAAAACCAACAACCAGAAAACGGAGGAAACCAAATGGCACTCACCAAAAAACCCGTAACCGGGATGAAAGATATCCTGCCGGAGGAAATGCTGATCCGGGATTACGTTATCGGCGTCATCAAAGACACCTACCGAAGCTTCGGCTTTACCCCCATTGAAACCCCCTGTATGGAGCATATCACGAACCTTTTAAGCAAACAGGGCGGCGAAAACGAAAAACTGATTTTTAAAGTGTTAAAACGGGGGGAAAAATTAAAACTGGAAAGCGCAAAGGACGAGTCCGATCTTGTGGATATGGGAATGCGCTACGATCTGACGCTGCCTCTGGCGCGTTTTTACGCCAACAACGCCAATAACCTGCCCGCGCCGTTTAAAGCGCTGCAGATTGGAAGCGTCTGGCGCGCCGACCGCCCGCAGAGGGGGCGTTACCGCCAGTTTACCCAGTGCGACATTGATATCTTAGGCGAGCCGTCGAACCTGGCCGAAATCGAACTTATCCTGGCGACAACGACGACGCTTGGAAAGCTGGGCTTTTCGGGCTTTGAAATCCGCATCAACGAGCGGCGGATCTTAAAGGCCATGGCGGCTTACAGCGGCTTTGACGAAGCGTCTTATGACAGCGTTTTTATTACGCTGGACAAAATGGACAAAATCGGTTTGGAAGGCGTGGAAAAAGAGCTGAAAGAAGCCGGATTTGCGGGGGAATCCGTAGACAGATACCTGGAACTGTTTAAAGCGGCGGAGCATGAATCCGACAGTGTAAAGGCCGTTTCCCTTTTGGCGGACCGTCTGGGCGGTCATCTGGAGGAGGACGTCCGGCAGAATCTTACGGAAATCATATCAAACGTAGAACAGTCCAAATCGGCGGATTTTAAAATGGTGTTTGATCCGACCTTAGTGCGCGGCATGGGCTATTATACCGGGACGATTTTTGAAATCGCCATTCCGGAATTTGGCGGAAGCTGCGGGGGCGGCGGGCGTTACGACAAGATGATCGGCAATTTTACCGGAAACGACGTGGCGGCATGCGGATTTTCCATCGGATTTGAGCGGATTATCCTTTTGCTTTTGGAACAGGGGTATGAGATTCCGGGAAAACCCAAAAAAACCGCATATTTGATCGAAAAAAATTATCCTGCGGATAAGCTTTGCAGCGTCATTGAACAAGCGCAGAATGCCCGCGCCGCAGGGCGGCAGGTCTTAGTGGTGCGCATGAACAAAAATAAGAAATTCCAAAAGGAGAAGCTTTTAGCGGAAGGCTACGAAGAATTTGAAGAGTTTTTCAATCGATAGGAGGAGAGTACATGGCAGAATCAATGAAAGGGCTGAAACGCTCCCACCGGTGTACGGAGGTATCCGCGCAAAACATCGGACAAACAGTGACAATTATGGGCTGGGTGCAGCGCAGGCGCAACCTCGGCGCGCTTATTTTTACGGATATCCGTGACCGGAGCGGGCTGCTTCAGGTAGTCTTTGACGAAAATAGCGTGGGCAGCGAAGGCTTTTTAAAGGCGGGGACGTTGCGCAGCGAATTTGTCGTGGCGGTTGTGGGCAAGGTGCAGAAACGTACCGCGGCAGTCAATGAGAATTTAAAGACAGGGGATATTGAAGTAATTGCAGAGCAGTTGCGCATTTTGTCGGAAGCCGAAACGCCGCCGTTCCCGGTAGAGGAAAACAGCCAGACGAAGGACGAGCTGCGTTTAAAGCACCGTTACCTCGATCTGCGCAGGCCGGATATCCAGCGCAACTTAATGCTGCGCAGCCGCGCCGTACAGCTGATGCGTGAATTTATGGCAAGGGAGGGCTTTCTGGAAATCGAAACGCCGATCCTCTGCAAGTCCACGCCGGAAGGGGCGAGGGATTATCTTGTGCCGAGCCGCGTGCATCCGGGCAGCTTTTACGCGCTGCCGCAGTCGCCGCAGCTTTACAAGCAGCTTTTGATGTGCTCCGGGTATGATCGTTATTTCCAGATTGCAAAATGCTTCCGCGACGAGGATCTGCGCGCCGACCGCCAGCCGGAATTTACGCAGGCGGATATGGAGCTTTCGTTTGTGGATATGGACGAGGTGATGGAGGTCAACGAACGCCTGTTACAGTATGTGTTTCAAGAGACGATTGGCGTAGAGCTTACGCTGCCGCTGCCGCGGATGTCCTGGCAGGAGGCAATGGACCGCTTCGGATCGGATAAGCCGGACACGCGCTTTGGAATGGAGCTTTGCAATGTGTCTGAGCTTGTAAAGGACTGCGGATTCGGCGTATTTACCGGGGCGCTTGCGCAGGGCGGTTCTGTCCGTGGAATCAACGCAAAAGGGCAGGGCGCGATGCCGCGTAAGAAAATTGACAAGCTGGTGGAGTTTGCCAAAGGCTACGGGGCAAAGGGTCTGGCGTACCTGTCGGTGCAGCAGGACGGCACCTACAAGTCTTCGTTTGCGAAGTTTATGACGGAAGAAGAGCTTGCGGTGCTTGTAACGGCGTTAAATGGCGCGCCGGGCGACCTGCTTTTGTTTGCGGCGGATCAGAATAAAATCGTATGGAACGTGCTGGGCGCGCTTCGCCTGGAACTGGCGAAGGAGCTTGATTTATTAAACCCGGATCAGTACAATTTCCTCTGGATTACACAGTTCCCGCTTCTGGAGTGGTCGCAGGAGGAAGAACGGTTTGTGGCTATGCACCATCCGTTTACGATGCCGATGGAAGAGGACTGGGAACAGGTGGATTCTAATCCGGGGGCGGTCCGTGCAAAAGCATATGATATCGTATTAAACGGCACGGAGCTTGGCGGAGGCTCCGTCCGTATCCATCAGAATGAGATACAGGAAAAAATGTTTGAAGTCCTGGGATTTACGAAGGAAAGCGCGCATGAGCAGTTCGGCTTTCTGTTAGACGCATTCGAGTACGGCGTACCGCCCCATGCAGGGCTTGCATACGGCGTAGACCGTATGGTAATGCATATGGTACATGCCGATTCTATCCGCGATGTGATTGCATTCCCGAAGGTAAAGGACGCTTCCTGTCTGATGACGGAGGCGCCGGGCAAAGTGGACGAAAAGCAGCTTGCGGAACTGCGGCTTCGTATCGAAGAGTAAAGCGGCTCGAAGGGTTTGGATTCCGGGAAAATTTTTTGCAGAAAGGAAAGATGGGAGAATGAAAGAAAAAGGGAGATTCAAACAATTTGCGGCAGCCGGTTTTTGTATGTTCGTATGTATTTTATTGTTACGGACGCCGGTGTCTGCAAAGACGGCAAATATAAAATGCGGGGAACACGCAACGGCGGTGCTGGACGATCTTGGAACGCTGACGATCGACGGAAGCGGCGATATGTATGATCAGGCGCGGATGGCGGAGCCGAACGGTTCCGATCATATATTTCAGGACATTTATACCGATGTATACCGGATTGTAATCGGCGATAAAATTACGCGGGTCGGGAACAAAAGCTTTACGGATTTCCCGAATGTGCAGAGCATATCCATCGGAAAAGGGGTAACGGCAATCGGGGAATGGGCATTTATGAATCTGGAAAATGCCATGTTTACCAGCATTGACATTCCTTCCGGCGTACAGACAATTGAGGATCGTGCGTTTGAAGGCTGCACGAACGTGACAGAGCTTTCTTTTCAGACGGGGTTAAAGAAAATCGGGAAATCGGCATTTGCCGGATGCCGCAGCTTGAAGCGGGTATCTTTGCCGGATGGGATAAACGCCGTAGAAGAAAAGGCGTTTTCTTACTGCAATCAGGATATGCAGGTTACCGTTCCGCAGAATATTGCAATTATTAAGGAAAAGGCGTTTTATAACAATGCAGCGTCCGGCACCATTACCGCAACGGTATATTCCCCGAATGTGGTACTGGGCAGCGACTGCTTCTGGTCTTCCAATACCAGGATAAAATGCTACCGCAATTCCACGGCGGAAAAATATGCCGCCCAGTACAGCTATGCCAGCAGTACTTACCTGGGAGTGGAAAGCAATCTGATTTTTGATGCGGCGGGAGGAACCTGTAAAACGGCGTCTATGCGTGTTACTTCGGAATATTACTATGCGAATCTGCCTTCAGCCGCCCGGGCGGGATATCGGTTTTTGGGCTGGTTTACCGAAAAGAAAGGCGGCACGCAGATAAAAGAGGGGGATTTTATTACTCAGGCCGCGGACAGGACCGTCTATGCGCACTGGAAGAAAATCTCCGTCAAAAAGGCCGCGTTTAAAAGCCTGACGAATAAAAAAGGCAAAAAACTGGCGGTTACCATAAAAAAGGTATCCGGCGCAAACGGCTACGAGGTACAGTACGGTACGAAGAAGAACATGAAAGGCGCGAAGATCAAGCGGAAAAACAGCACGGCGATTTCCGTCGGGAAATTAAAAAAAGGCAAAACTTATTTTGTACGGGTGCGGGCGTATCAAACGGACGGAACCGGGGCAAGGGTATATGGCAAATGGAGCGCAAAGAAACAGATTAAGATTCAGATTTAACGGGTGAGCGGACATAAGGCTTTCATTAAGACGCAGTGTGCACATTTTCTGATTTCCGGCATAAGATATGGAAAAACGAATGGCAGGAGTAAACGCTTTGGCAACAATTGTAATAGATGCCGGACACGGCGGTTTTGACAACGGCGCCATGTACCAGGGCAGGAAGGAAAAAAACGACAACCTGGATCTGGCGCTGGCCGTGGGGAACCTGTTAAAACAAAAAGGATACGACGTAATTTTTACCAGGGATTCGGACGTGTACCAGTCCCCGTATGAAAAGGCCCAAATCGCCAATGAAGCCGGGGCAGATTATTTTCTTTCGTTCCATCGGAATGCGGCCGAGCAGGACAATACCTATAACGGCGTTCAGACCTTAATTTACAGCTGGGACGATCCGCGGGCAGGGCAGCTTGCCGGGGTCATCAACGAAGACCTGGAAAAGCTGGGCTTTCAGAATCTGGGGATTGAAGAGCGCACGGGGCTTGTGGTATTAAGGCAGACCGAGATGCCGGCGGTGTTAATTGAAACGGGGTTTATCGATCACGACAAGGACAACCGGATTTTTGACGGCCGCTTTGATGAAATTGCAGAGGCCATTGCATCCGCGGTGGAGCAGACCGTGCCGCTGACACAGAATGCGGCAGGCCAGGAGCAGAAGGATGAAGGCTGCGACTGCAGAGGGATGCAGAGAGACGGCGATGTTGTATACGGCGTGGAAGCAGGGCGCTTCGGGTATCACACGACCGCGAATTTTCTGGCGGATCAGTTAGAGGATCAGGGATTTTCCAGCTATGTGTTTGAAGAGGACGGGATCGTACATGTAGTGGCGGGAAAAGAGGATTCCCTGGAGGATGCGCTTGAGATACAGAACAAATTGCGGAATTTGGGATATCAGACATTGATTATAGCAGCCAAAAGATAAATGCGCCGCAAAACGGGTCGTTATTTTAAAAGAATCGGTTTCAAAAGGTCCAGGTATCATGTGCGTTTGGCATGTTGATCGCCTGGGCTTTTTTTGAGGGAATATTTGCCTGACAGGGAACGGGATTTTGCAGGAAAGCCATACAGATGCCGCCCGGCAGAGAAAAAGCGATGGAAATTTAAGGACGGGCAGCCAAGCTTGCAGACAGGAAGCTCTTATGATAAAATAAATACATCATAATACATTCGGAAGCGCAGCCGGGGGAGGTGTCATTCTATGGAACAGAACGTAAGACTTGCAGATATTTATATAAAAATATACAATAAGCAGCCCCTTTTCATGGACGATTTGGCGTTCCTTGCAAAATATGACAGGGAATGCTTTGAAAAAACCTGCAATAACCTGATTTACAATATTCCGGAAGCGAAGGAGCTTTTAAAGCCGGCGCCAAAGCAGCAAAGCCGGACCGAGGCGGCAAAACAAGCGCAGGCAGAAGAGGCCGAAGGGCGGGCAAAAGACGTCCCAAACGAAACGGCTCCCCCGATCGGTACGTTACTGGATAATCTCAAAAAGATGGAATGGCAGGAAATGCCGGTTTCAAATCTGGATGCGGACAAGGTAAAAAACCTGCTCGGGAGCCTGTATATGGAGATGCTGTTTCCGCACAATGACAGATACCGTTTTTTCAACCTGGAAGAAGGTACGGATCAATCTGTTTTTAACAGAAAGGTATAAGGAACAATGAACATACTGTTAACGGCTGTCAATGCCAAATACATTCATTCCAATCCTGCGGTATACAGCCTGCGCGCCTGCGTGCCGGAGAAGTTTCGGGAGTCGGTCGCGATTGCGGAGTATACCATTAACCACAGGAGTGAATTTATTTTACAGCAGCTATATAAAAAGGCACCGGACGTGCTTTGTTTTTCCTGCTATATCTGGAATTACGATATGGTGCGTGAAATCGCGGCGGAATATCATAAATTAAGGCCGGACGTACCGATATGGGCCGGAGGGCCGGAAGTTTCCTTTGAGGTGAAACGGGTATTGGAAGAAAATCCGGCGTTTTTCGGCGTCATGATCGGAGAAGGGGAAGCGTCATTTTCCCGGCTGGCCGAGTATTACTGCAGCCGGACGGGAAGCATTTCTGCGATCCCCGGGATTGCGTATCGCGGCGGACGAAAGCTGCCGCGGTATGGGGAAGCGTTGTCGGAAATCTGTCTGACCGGGCCGGGGGAGCCGCTTGATTTTAGCAGCATTCCGTTTTGTTACGGGGAAATGCGGGCGTTTGAACACCGGATTGTTTACTATGAGTCAAGCCGCGGATGCCCGTTTCGCTGCAGCTACTGTCTTTCTTCCGTAGAAAAAAGGCTTCGGTTCCGTGACCGTGCGCTTGTAAAAAAGGAGCTTGGTTTTTTTCTGGATCAGGAAATTCCCCAGGTGAAATTTGTAGATCGGACCTTTAACGTATGCCCGGATCATGCCATGGCAGTCTGGCAGTTTATTAAGGAACGGGATACGGGAAAGACAAATTTTCATTTTGAAATTGCAGCGGATCTTCTGACCGAGGAAGAGCTTTCGTTTTTAGCGGGGCTTCGGCCGGGGCTGTTCCAGTTTGAAATCGGCGTGCAGTCCACCAATCCGCAGACGATTGCGGAAATTCGCCGCACGACGGATTTGCCGAAGGTGTTTGCGGCGGTAAAGCGCCTGTTAGATGCCGGGAATATCCATATCCATCTGGATTTGATTGCGGGGCTGCCGTTTGAGGGATATGCGCGGTTTCGGGAGTCGTTTCAGGAGGTTTACGCCTTAAAGCCGGGTCAGCTGCAGCTGGGGTTTTTGAAGGTGCTTAAGGGCTCTTATCTGTATGAACACAGGGAGGAATACGGTCTGGTCAACGCGGATCGCCCGCCGAATGAGGTCCGCAGGACAAAC
>CAMSEJ010000056.1 GCA_947057405.1 uncultured Roseburia sp. | reverse complement strand
CCGTCCGTGGCGCGGTTGCAGCTTGCCCTGCCATCCGTGGCAGGGCATTGCTGGGTGCTGCAGGGGATATTTAAGAGCCTCTAATTCCCTGTACAATGCCCCGGCTGCATACCCTGCCCTCTGGCTGGCTACGTTTTGGCCGGCTGGGGTGTTTGGGGATTTGGCGAGCTGAGGGTGTTGATTTGATGATCAGATGACCGGGGATGTTGTGGAGGGAATTTACCTGGAGGGGGGATTGGGGATAAGCTTTTGTAAGTGTGTAGGAGTTGTTTTGGCGGTTTTTGGTATAGTAAGCAGCTGGTTTTGGGAATGGTAAACAGGAGGTAGAAGGATGTTGAAGTTGAAGGATCCGATTTTGGAGGAGGATATGAAGGAGCTGGCGGGAAATGAAGAATTGGGCGGGCTGTTGAAAGGGAGTACGGTGTTTGTGACTGGGGCGACGGGGCTTTTGGGGTCGCAGCTGATTGTGGGCCTGCTGTATATGAATGAGGTACAGGATGCCGGAATTCGCGTTGTCGGGATGGCGAGGAGTAAACAGAAGGTGCAGAAGGTATTTGGAAGTCTGATAAATCATGAGGCGCTTTCTTTTTATTTTGGCGATATTGAGGAACCTGTTTTATATGAAGGGGATGTGGATTTTCTTGTACACGGCGCAAGCCCCACCAGCTCGAAATATTTTGTGACGAATCCGGTTGAAACGATTTTAGCGGCAATTGAGGGGACGAAGCATGTTCTGGAATTTGCAAAAGCCAGAGGGGCAAAGGGGATGGTTTATCTGTCTTCCTTGGAGGTGTATGGGACGCCGGAGGAGGGCAGGGAGTGGATGAAAGAAGGGGATTACGGGTATCTGGATCCGCTTAGTGTGCGCAGCAGTTATTCGGAGGGGAAACGGATGGTGGAATGCCTTTGCGTTTCTTTTGCAAAGGAGTATGGGGTTCCGGTTAAGATTGCGCGGCTTTCGCAGACGTTTGGCGCAGGGGTGGATTATGCGGACGGGCGTGTATTTGCGGAGTTTGCCAGGTGCGCGGTGGAAGGCAGGGATATTGTGCTGCATACGCAGGGGAATACGGTGCGCAGTTATTGTTACGCGAAGGATGCGGTTGCCGCGATTTTGTATGTGCTGCTGAAAGGGAACAGCGGGGAGGCTTATAATGTGACGAATATGGATACGGCGGTTTCGATCCGGGAGATGGCGGAGCTTGTGAGCGGACTGTTTCCGGATCAGCCGGTTGGGGTCCGGGTGGAAATACCGGAGGATGCGGCGGCGTTTGGGTATAACCCGGAAATGGTGATCAGGCTTGACAGTACGAAGCTTATGGGGCTTGGGTGGAAGGCTTCTGTGGGGCTTGAGGAGATGTTTCGCCGGATGATTGCAAGCGGGTTTTTGAACGGGAAAGGATAAGGGATGAAGAAAGTAATTACGTATGGGACATTTGATTTGCTGCACTATGGGCATATTAATCTTCTCAGGAGGGCGAAGGAACTGGGGGATTATTTGATTGCAGCGGTGAGTACGGATGAGTTTAACTGGGAACAGAAGAGGAAAAAGTGCTATTTTACGTATGAGGAGCGCAAGAAGATGGTGGAGTCGATCCGGTATGTGGATCTGGTTATTCCGGAGACGTGCTGGGAGCAGAAGGCTTCGGATGTGAAGGAATTTCGGGTGGATACATTTGTAATGGGGGACGACTGGGAAGGGAAGTTTGATTTTTTGAAGGAGTTCTGCGAGGTGGTGTACCTGCCGCGGACGCCGGAGATTTCTACGACGCAGATTAAGACGAATCTGGGGAAGGCGTGAGGGCAGAAGAGGACGCTTTTTCTGTTGCTTAAGGGGTGATGCAGGATGGAGGTTACACACAGGGTAGAAAACAGCAGCCATAAAACGTGCGGGTTTATGGTTAATTGTGAATACAAGCCTTATTACAGTATCTTGGACAATGCAGATTTGTTTGATAATATAGAGGTTACCGGGCAAAACAAAATTTTGCTGAAGGGGGAGAACGGAAAGGCCGTATCCAAGAAATCCGTGCAAATGCAGCTTTATCATGCTATTTGCGAAAAGAATCCTCTGGTGAGGGATATCCGGCAGGATTTGAGGAGATGGAAGGAGGAGCGGAACGATTTTGTATTGTATCTCACAGGGGCGAGGCAGATTGGAAAAACAACCGAACTGATGAAGTTTGCCTGTCAAAATTATGAGCAGATCATATATGTTAATCTGGCGGAAGCGATGGCTGCCGGTATGTTTGAAGCGACGGTATTGAATGATGACTGTTATCTGGGCATGGTAAGGTATTGCAGGAGGATGAAGCTGGAGGAATTTGACAATTCCCGAAATACGATATTGGTGATTGATGAAATACAGGAGAGCGTGGCGGTTTATAACGGTATCCGTTCGCTGCAGGCGGGGTTAAAGTGCGATATTGCCGTGACCGGCAGTTATCTGGGGAAGACATTGAATTCTCAGTATTTTAAACCGGCAGGTAATGTCTGGCGGCTTGAAATGCTGCCGCTGTCTTTTGCGGAGTTTTGTGATGCGTTTGGCAGCAGGAAAACGTTGCTTACTATGGATATCCATGGGCGGGATGCGGATGAAACTTACGGACGAGTCCGCGTCGTATTTTACCGATTCCAAAAGTAAAATTATTTTTCAAAATGTTTACAAACAGGCGTTTCGGGCTATCGCATATGAGAAGAAGGGGACATCGTCAAAGGATATCGGGAAAATTACGACATTTGTAAAAGACTCGACTAAAGAGCATGTGAGCAGGGATGAGATCAACCGCGCCGTTTCATGGTTAAAATATTCAAATATTCTGGGGAGCTGTGATTTGTACAATCAGGGTGAGGTTTCACAGCTGTTAAACGAACGGCGGTTTTATTTTATGGACTGCGGAATTGCAAATTGCATCTCCCGGATGACACCGGTAGACAATGCGGCGGTCCGGGGCGTGCTTACGGAGAATTTTGCGTATACGGAGCTGTATCGGCTGTATCGGACCGGTCTTGTAAAAGGGGATAAACCATGCTGCCCGGTATATGGTAATTATGAGCTGGATTTTATGATAGTGGACCGGCAGGACAGAAAGTACGGAATTGAAATCAAAGCGTCCGATGCGGGTCAGCCGGCTTCGCTGTTTGTCTATTTAAAGGATAAGAAAATAGACAGGGGATATTTGGCCTGTAAAACGAGAGGCGGTGTCCGAAAGGAAATTTATGCAATTCCCATCTATGCAGTTGGATGCAGATTTCCGTATGAGGAGGATAGGATGAGCCGTTTAGAAGAGCAGAGAAAGGGATAAGGGCTGCCGGAGTATGACATTTGTATTGTCTGTCATGCTCCGGCAGCTTTTTTCTGTTCTTGCGGTTTGTTTCATAATTTGTTATACTGCAGACAGAACTGAATATAATACATTACGAAAATTAAAATTATATTAAAGAGAAAAACAGGGAGAATACGATGGGAGCAAACCATTTCAAAGACAAACTCAAGAAACCGGAAGCATGGTTCATAGGTCATTTTGTACCTGTAAAGAAAAAGAAAATTGTATTTACGCAGTTTGGCGGCAGCGGCTACGGCTGCAATCCCAGGGCAATCTGCGAGGAATTTCTGCGCAGGGATGAAGGATATGATCTGGTATGGATGTTAAACCGCAAGACGAAAGACGAAGACGCGCATGTGCCTGCCGGCGTGCGCATCAGCCGCAGAAACCAGTCGATTTATGAGCTGATGACGGCAAAAGTCTGGATAAACAATATCCATTTTAATGATCTTTTAAGGTTGGGGGTGTATAAGCGAAAGGGAACCGTTTATTTGAATACCTTTCACGGCGGAATTACACTGAAAAAGGAAGGCAGGGACAAGCACAATTACAATCCCGACCGCAAGCTTCCCAAAAAGGATCAGATGTATTTAAGGGATTCGGAATATGTGGACTATATAACGAGCGGATGTGAGATGGAAGAGCATGTGTTAAAGGAATTTTTCTACGGACACGGCGAAATTCTGCGTCTGGGAGATGCAAGGACGGATGTCCTGGTGAACGGTTCTCCGCAGATCCGGCGTGAAGTGCGCGATTTTTACCGGATACCGGAGGGCACAAGGGTGGCCGTTTACGCGCCCACGTTCCGGGCGGATTTGTCTTTGGAATGGTATGATTTGGATTTTGAACGGGTTCTTGATAAATTAGAGGAAACGTACGGCTGTCCGTGGAAGATGCTGATCCGCCTGCATCCGCGGATCGCAAAGAAATCAGCAAAGCTGGTGCCGGATACGCCGCGTTATATAGATGCCAGCGGGTATCACGATATGCAGGATCTGGCGGTTGCGGCGGATTTTATGATTTCGGATTATTCTTCTGTAATTATGGATTTTATGCTGACGAAAAAGCCGGCATTTATGTATGTGCCGGATTTGGATTACTATCTGGAATCAAGAGGGATGTATTTTGACATGGACGAGCTGCCGTTTCCCTATGCGCGGACGAGCGATGAATTTATCCGCTGCATTGAGACGTTTGACCAGGCCGAATACGAGCGGAAAGCAGCCGCATTGACGGAACGGATTGGCTATCTGGCGGACGGGAAGGCATCCGCGCGCATTGTTGATTTCTTAATTCAGAAAATGAAAGAATGAGGAGAAGACGATGGGAATTTTAGCTAAAATTAAAAAACGCATTTATCGAAGATTCTTGCAGGAGGCTGAATTTTCCATAGACGGACAGAGGACAGGAGGGCGGCCGTATGTTCTTTACCTGGGGAACGGGGCAGACGGTATGCATTATAAGGCGGCGTTTAAGCAGCGCCGCGTGGAAGGCAGGGAGCTTTCTTTTGGGCCGCAAAGCACGATCTGCATGGCGCTTCAGGAAATTGGGGACGGAAAGGCTGTACCGGTCGTAAACGGATTTGACAGTGCGCAGGCACAGTTTACGGGGTTTTGGGCTCGCAAAAAGGAAGGCGGCAGATGGCTCTGGTATTCGCAGGGGCAGGGATGGCAGCCTCTTTCTGCGGACATGCCTCCCGCGCGCCTGTTTTTGGACGGGGACGACATCGGAGAGCTGTTTTTAAGTGATACGCCGTTTGTCGTGCTGCAGGCGCAGTGGCGGCATTCGGAGACGGGAGAGCCGTTCCGAAACGGCTATCCGATGTATTCCAATTCCCTGATGGCGCACGCGTTTGGCGCGCTGGAGGGGCATACGTACTGCAACACGAAGGCGGCGTATGACAATGCCGTCTCAAACGGCTACCGTTATTTTGAACTGGATTTGGCCTTTACAGAGGATAAGCGCCTGGTGCTCTGCCATGGGTGGGAGGAAAAAAACTGCAAGTGCATCGGCGTGTCCTATTCCGAGGAATTTGCGCATATGACCTATGAGCGCGCCATGAAGTTAAAGGCGCACGGGCATGATATTATGGATGCACGCCAGCTGTACCGGGAGGTGTTAAAGCGGCCGCAGGACGTGTACCAGGTGGATTTGCATGTTGTGCATGGAAAAGCGCTCCGGCAGCGGATTCATGCGCTGTTAGAGGATTTTTGCTATGATGTGAAAGCGCTGGATAGGCTGTTAATCCAGGTCATGGACCGCAAGATGTACCGGCAGATCGATGCGGTTTATCATTTTAAGCATTACCAGTATCTGGCAGGAGGAAAGATCCATATGCTGGATCATGTTCTGGATTTTTGCCTGGATCACAACATCTGTGCGGTCGCCCTGCGTTCTAACTTCGCAACGCCCGAGACGATCCGCAAAATTCACAACGCGGGCTTATATGCCATGTGTTATACTGTGAAAAAAGACGCCGATTATGCGAAGTACCTGCTGGATATGGGCGTGAATACGCTTTGTACGGATTATGTAACGGAGGCGGCGCTGGAACAGGCAAAGGATTCAATCGGCCAAAAGCCGTTTTCTGCGGTCTGCGTAAAGGGGCCGAAGCAGACGAAAGAGAAGACGCAGCCGATCGGTTTTCGCAATGACGGGTTCGACCGGGTGCCGGCAAATCCGTTTTCAAAAGAGGACGGCGGGTTTGCGGGGTGGCATCTGAGGCTGGCTTTTGACGGCTCTAAGTACTGGTATTGTACCGACGGATTGTATCACGGCAATATAGATTTCGGGGACGGGTCGGTCGTTGAGAAATATTTGTTTGTCGAAGGCGAACGGATGCCGCAGCTGATTGTAAAAGAGGGGATGACCGCAGAGCTTGTGGCAGTCTGGGAAGACAGCGGGGCTGAATAAAGGAGAAGTATATTAATTAAATTTTAATTTTGGGGGTGTACACTGGTTTTTTATGCCAATATAAGGTAGAATAATAGCACTGTAAAATATGGAGGACATGAAAAGTGCGGTTGATAGACAGATATTACGGAATATGCGTATGGATTTTATCCGGTATCTGCGCGGCGGCGGCAGTTTCCCTTATGTTCATCAGCGGTACCTTCCGTTTAGACCGTTTTTATGATGTCGGGGCTGTATACGATACGCAGAAGAGTGACTTGATGTTAAACGGGAATGATACTACGATGTATTATGACCAGGCAAAACAGGTATGGGTCGTAACGGCCGAAACGGCGGTCAAGGGAATCGGTGCGGAGGAACGCGGGTGGAGGTATATTTATATGCCGCTGTCGAACGTCAGCACGGGAAGCTTTGACGCGCTGCTGACCTTTTATGATGCTTCTTATACGCAGGTGTATGAGATGGAAGCGGTATTTTCAGAAGGGGACAATCTCATCAAGGTTCCCAAAGGCATAAAGTATGCGGCGTTTCATATTACGATTACGGATCAGGCTGGCCTGTCGTTTTCCATCGATCAGGTGCAGCTTCGGACGAAAAAACCGGTTTCTTCGAAGCATTCTTTTCCGAAGTATTTTCTGTGCGCATTTGCGGGATATCTTTTTATTACGGGCATTTTGCTTGCCGTTTTTGGGAAGTATCTGAAAAAAATCCCGTGGTATGCTCCGGTATACGGTTTACAGTCGCTTTTTTTATACGCCGGCGGATACGGCGAATGGCTTTGCAGCAGGATTCCGGCAAAGAAGAGGGCGCTTATCCGGCGTGGATTGTTTGCGTTTGTGTTCCTTTTGATGCAGGTCTCTTTTATTCTGGGTATCTACAATAAAAAATTCAAATTTCATTGCCTGGCGCTGGTGTGTGTACTTGCGCTTCTTTTTGCTGCCCTGCTTTGCTGGGAGCGTCCGTTAAAACGGCTCAACTGGAGGAATAAGCTGGCGGCGTCCTGGATGGGGCTTTGGGCGCTCAGTATGGTTTCCGATTTGATTGTGGCAAAACGGTATTCCTTTATGGGGTACGCTATGGTGTTCGGTATGGGCTTTCTGTTTTTTATGTGGGGAAATATGCGGTGCAGAAAAGACCTGCTGACGGATTTTATCCGGGGGATTATCTGGAGCTTTTGGCCGAATCTTTTATTCTGCTGGCTGTTCCGCCCGTACCTGCCGGGATACCGTTATATGGGCGCTACTTACAGCCCGGGTATTTTCGGCCTGTATCTGCTGTTTGCGGGGCTGGCGTTTCTGGCGGAACTTAAGTTTGACCGCCGGGATACGGAAGCGCTGCGCGGGGATTTGTGGCGTATTTTAGCGCTTGGGATCTGCGCGGATCTGATGTGGAAGACGCAGAGCATTTCGAGTATGCTGCCGATGGCGGCGGCGGTGGTACTGTTTTCCCTGAAACTCTGGATTTGCCGCAGGCAGGTCAGGCTTTTGGGGCTTGCGCTGTATCTTCTGGTGTTTTGCGCCGGATTTGCGGCGGACAGCAATGCGGTATACCATATCCCGCGCCTGTTGGATACGGAAGTAAAGTTTGAAAAGGATTTTTATCTGGATACGATTACGGATCACCCGTTTACGATGCCTGTACAGGCGGCGGAGGAGGGCAACGAAAACCGCCTGCTCTATAAGCTTACGCACAGCACGTCGCTGGAATCTTTGACTACCGGCAGGACGGTTTACTGGAAGGCGTACCTGCGGGAATTAAACCTGTGGGGGCATAAGCATATGGCGCATTTTTTGGGGGCGAACCGTATGCCGCACAACGGGTATCTTGCCATGATGTACCGCTACGGTATTTTTGCGGCGGTTCCGTATATTCTGATGGTTTTGTTTAATCTCTGGTTTGCGTTCCGGTATTTCCGCCGGCATTTGTTCGGGGACGAGTATGCTTTTTTCGTGCTGGCGGACATGCTCTGCTGTTTTTTGCTGCTTTTTGTGGAAAATCTGGAACTGCCGTTCGGATGGGTCTGCTGGTACGGAATGTATGTGGTAATGGGAATTTATTTTGACGATGAAAAAGCGCGGGAAACGGATTGACGCGTATACTTTTCGGATTAGGAGGGGAAACTGGGAAGGGAAAGATCCGGATTGATCCTTTGTGCCTGAAATGATACAATACAAATAAGATCGAACCTCTATAAATTCTTACAACGGAGAGAAACATTCCATGAAACAACTATTTGAAGATAAAAAACTGTGGATCCGGCGTGTGTTTTTGATGTGCTATGATTTCTGCGCCGTATTTATTGCAAGCATGCTGGCGCTTTCTGCGCGGTTTGATTTTCATTTTGACGAAGTTCCGCTGGATTTTCTGGAAAACGCGTGGAAGTCGCTTCCTGCGGCCGCGGTTACCACGCTGCTTGTGTTCTGGATTTTCAGGCTGTACAGCAGCCTTTGGAGTTATGCCGGGGCAGTGGAAATGATGTACCTGGTATCCGCCTGTATTGTGGAAACCTTTTTAAATATGCTGATGATTTTGTTTTCCCATCCCGAGACGGGGTATCCCGTGCCGCGCAGCTATTATGCGTTTTTCGGGATATTCCTGTTCGGGCTGATTTTGGTCTGCCGCTACAGCTACCGGGTGTTCCGGGCGGTGAAAAACCTGGTGCGGGACGCAGAATATACGCGAAACGTGCTGATTGTGGGCGCCGGGGACGCCGGGAACGCGCTGATTAAGGAGATTAAGAACAGCCGTTTCCTCAAAAAAAAGGTGGTCGGCGTGATTGACGACAATATGGAAAAGGTGGGCAGCTATATCCACGGGGTCAAGATTGTCGGCAGCCGCGGGGATATTATCGAACAGTGCCTGGAGCGCCATGTGCATGAAATTATTGTGGCAATGCCGTCGGCGTCGCCGCAGCAGATGAAGCAGATTTTGGATATCTGCAAGCAGACCGGATGCGAATTAAAGCGTCTGCCCGGCATGTATCAGCTGGTGAACGGGGATGTCAGCATCAGCAGCTTAAAGGAAGTGGACGTCAACGACCTTTTGGGACGGGAGCCGGTCCAGGTGGATTTGGATTCCATTATGGGGTATGTGTCGGATAAGGTGGTGATGGTGACCGGGGGCGGCGGCTCGATCGGGAGCGAGCTGTGCCGCCAGATTGCGGGGCACAGGCCGAAAATGCTGGTTCTGGTGGATATTTACGAAAATTCCACATATGATGTACAAAACGAACTGAAGGTGAAGTTTCCGGATTTAAAGATGGTTGTTTTGATTGCGTCGGTGCGCAACAGCAACCGGATGAATTATATTTTTGAGACGTACCATCCGGATATTATTTACCATGCGGCGGCGCATAAGCATGTCCCGCTGATGGAGGACAGCCCGAATGAGGCGATTAAGAACAATGTGCTCGGTACGCTAAAGCTGGTGCGGGCTGCTGATTTTTACCGGGTGAAGCGGTTTGTGATGATTTCCACGGATAAGGCGGTAAACCCGACGAATATTATGGGGGCGTCGAAGCGGATCTGCGAAATGATTATCCAGACGTACAACAACCGTTCCGAAACGGAGTATGTGGCGGTGCGGTTCGGCAATGTGCTTGGGAGCAACGGGAGCGTAATCCCGCTGTTTAAGAAGCAGATTGAGCGCGGCGGGCCGGTGACGGTTACGCATCCGGATATTATCCGTTATTTTATGACGATTCCGGAGGCGGTTTCTCTGGTGCTGCAGGCGGGTGCGTATGCAAAGGGCGGCGAGATTTTTATTCTGGAAATGGGCGAGCCGGTTAAGATTGTGGATTTGGCGAAGAACCTGATTTTGCTTTCGGGGCATAAGCCGGGGGAGGATATCCAGATTGTCTTTACGGGACTTCAGATCGGAAGAGCGTCGTGTAGGGAAAGAGTGTGGTACCTTGTGTAG
>CAMSEJ010000055.1 GCA_947057405.1 uncultured Roseburia sp. | reverse complement strand
GATCATGCCATGTGACTGGAGTTCAGACGTGTGCTCTTCCGATCTTTTCCCTTGCCCAAAAAAACTGCATATCCTCCGCCGGACACCCCCATTTATCATAAATCTGCTCTTCCCCGGAAGACAACTCCCGCTTCCAGATACCGGGCTTCTTTTCACCGGAAGCCAGATAATACACCGCCCCGTCCTGCACGCCGCACAAAAGACCCGGGATTTCTTCCACAAGCTGCGCCCCGCCGCTGAAATCAGGCGCAATGCGGCACAGCGGCTTCTTCTGCGTATTGTCATTGGTCCAGCCGGAGTAATAGAGATAGACGTTATCATCGCAAAGCCCGTCAAATACACGGTACAAAACCGTATCCGCCACTCTGCGGTCGCTGCCGTCCGTTGCGATGCTGACCAAAGCCGCCTCCTTGACACCCGTAATATCCGGCGCCGCCGCCGCTTTATAGAGAATCCTCCCGCCCGCAAAAAGCACCGGGCATTCCAGCCAGGCATCACCAAACAGTAAATCATCCAGCACCTGCCGCTCTTTGCCCCGGTACCGCGTTAAAAGCAAAGGCTGCATCCCGTCCGCGAAATCCCAAATCACGCTTTCCTGCTCTGTATCCTCTTCCAGATAATAACGCCATCCCGCTTCGTCCTCATGCAAAAATTCCTGCCCTAAAACCCTGCCGAGATCCCTAAGCTTCAGATAGGGAAACACCTCTTCTCCCGTTGTTTCATAATATTGTTCAAATAGCGGATACACCTCTGCGCCGCCCCAGGCGCCGTCGGCCACGAGAACGGACAGCCCCTGCATATCATCCGGATGGAAGCATTCCCCGTCCCCGGTATACAGAGAATCCGCGCTCAAGGACACGATTTTACCGGACGATGTTTTGGCAAAGGTCCCTTCCTCCCGCTCCAAAATGCCGTCGTACCGCCGTTCCCCAAATGTCTCCAAATCGGTATATTCCAGGCGTTTTTCGTCGATATCATAAATAAACCGCTCCGTTGGGTCCGGCTCATTGTAAAGCAGAAGCTGCCCGCCGTCGTCCGAAGCTTCGATGTGCGCCGCGCCGCTGTCATGCAAGTAGTTTAAATCCACCGCCTTTAAATCCAGCAGCTGCTCGATCCTGCCCTGTTGGAAATCGTAAACCAGAAGCTCTTCGGAACCGTACAGCACCGCCCGTTCGTCCGAAGCGTAAAGAAGCCTGGGAAACACTTCGCCGTAAACGGAATCTGCCGCCTCTTCTACCGACATGCCCGTCCACTCGGAACGCTTTTGCGCAAGGCGCGCATCCTCTTTGGCCGGATGTTCGGTTTGCCGTATCCCCGGGCGTTCTTCTGCCGCGCCGTATTGTGCCGGCATTCCGGCAGGATCCCCGGCTGCCCCGCACGCTGCCAGCAGGCTTCCCGCCAGCAGCACAGACACACATTTTAATATGTTCCGAAAACCAACCCGCCTGTTCAACATACATACTCCCTCCTCTGTATGCCCGGCTGCCCGGGCCCCTTATCCTGTAAGTACCGGCGCAAAGCATCTGCCGCCCCGCTTCTGCCCCTGCCTTTATCCCAGACCATCTGCACCTCCCGCACAGGCAGGCTGACATCCAGCCCGATCCGCAGAATCTCCCCCTTTTGAATCAGGGGCCTTGCCATCGGCTCCGCCACAAACCCGATGCCCAGATTGTTTTGAATCAGCGGAAGCATCAAATCCGACGCCGCCACCTCCATATCCAGTTCAAAATCCATCCGATGCCTGGCAAATAAATCCCGGTAAAACTCATACGTAGCCGTGCCGCTTCCCAATCCAATCAGAGAATACCGGCAGAGCCTCCGAAGCTTTACCCCCTCTCTGGCCGCCGCCGCGTACTCCGTCCCGCCCACTAATATTTCTTCAAATTCCATCATTTTCTCACAGCGCAGGCCGGCAGAAGACGCAAACGGCGTTGTCACCACGGCAAAATCCGTTTTGCCGCCGACAAGCCCTTTTAAAAGTTTCGGTGTCGTGCTGTTCTGGATTTTAAGCCGGATTTGCGGATAGGCGGCATGAAAGCCGTGCAGCCTCGAAAGCAGAAACAAATGCAGCGCCGTTTCCGTTACGCCAATCTCAACGCTTCCTCTGCATTCCGTTTCCCTGCACCGGAGCTCTGCCTGGGCGCCCAGCAGATGCTGGCAGGCGATCTCTACGTGCCGATACAGCTGCCTGCCTTCCTCCGTAAGCGTAATCCCCTTGGAGCTGCGGATAAAGAGCCTGCAGTTCAGCTGCGACTCTAAAATCTTAATCACCCTCGATACATTGGGCTGGTTGCTTTTCAGTACGCCCGCCGCCTTTGTCAGATTCCCGTATTTGGCGGCATAATAAAAAATTTTATAATACTCAAAATTGATATCCATATCAAAATCCTATTTCCGTCATATCATCTATATATTTTTCATATTTCCAAAAAACAGTATAATATATCTGGGAACAAAAGTAAACAGAAAGGACGGAACATATATGAACAAAGATCTGACAACCGGAGCTCCCGGAAAGGTACTGTGGATGTTTTGCCTGCCCATGTTCGGCAGCATCGTATTCCAGCAGATTTACAACATCGCCGACTCCTTTGTGGCAGGAAAATTTATCGGAGAGCAGGCACTTGCAGCCGTCGGCAGCAGCTATCCTGTCACGCTTGTTTTTATTGCATTTGCATTCGGGTGCAACATCGGCTGCTCGGTGGTTGTATCCCGGTTTTTCGGCGAAAAAAACTACGCCGCCATGAAATCCGCCGTCTATACCGCGCTGCTCTCCGGCGGCATATTATGTATCACGTTAATGATCGCAGGACTGCTGTCGTGCCGTTCTCTGCTTGTTCTGATGAACACACACACCGGCATCCTGCACGATTCTGCGGTTTACCTTAAAATATACATATGGGGGCTTCCGTTTTTGTTCTTTTACAATATTGCAACGGGCATTTTCTCGGCGCTCGGAGATTCCAGAACGCCGTTTCTGTTTCTGGCATGTTCGTCCGCCGCCAATATCGCAGTCGACATCCTGTTTGTCCGGCAATATTCCATGGGAGTCTCCGGCGTGGCATGGGCGACCTTCGTCTGCCAGGGCATAAGCTGTGTCTGTTCGGTCCTGCTCGTTTTAAACCGCCTTTCCGGCATAAAGACGAACGGTGCCGCATCCGTTTTCTCGTGGAACATTCTAAAACAGATAACGGCCATCGCGGTACCGAGTATTCTGCAGCAATCCTTCATTTCCGTCGGCAACATACTGATACAGGGGCTCGTCAACGGCTGCGGGGTCAGTGTTGCCGCCGGGTATTCCGCCGCCGTCAAGCTAAATAACCTGGTTATTACTTCGTTTACGACAATCGGCAACGGCATGTCTAATTATACCGCCCAAAATCTCGGAGCAGGCTCTCACAGCCGGATCAAAGAGGGCTTTCGGGCGGGGCTTAAGCTCGTCTGGCTGCTCTGCGTGCCGTTTTGCATTCTTTATATCGGGTTCGGCGGCCGTCTGCTGCAGTTCTTTCTGGACGAGGCTTCGGCAGACGCGCTGGCCGCCGGACAGCAGTTCCTTTCCGTGCTGTCGCCGTTTTACGTTATCATATCCGCCAAACTGATTGCCGACGGCATCCTGCGGGGAAAAGAGGCCATGGCGCCCTTTATGGCGGCTACGTTTACCGATCTGATCCTGCGCGTCCTGTTTGCCTTTTTGCTTTCCGGCACTTTCCATTCACCTGCCGGGATCTGGTGCGCATGGCCCGTCGGCTGGACGGTTTCCGCCGTGCTTTCCGTCTGGTTTTACCGCAGAACCGAACCGGCGGACAATGCCAAAAAGGGGCTGCATTTACGGCAGGACAGGACTTTCCTCTCCTAACCCTGCCAGCAGTTCCATCGTCCCCTCCGACTGCTGCCCCAAAATTTTCCGGATCTGCTCCTCCGTTACCGGATCGTGATCCGTCATTTTCCCGTACCCTGCGGACGGAATATGCGCCCACCTGCTCTCGTCCTCCAGAACGCCCTTAGAAGCCGCCGCCTCTTTCCCTTCCGGCGCAGCCCCGGCTTCTGCGGCTTCCGGTTCGTTCTGATCCGGCATAACATAGCGCACGTTATACCCCTTTACAATGCTTCTGGCGCATTTTTCCCTGAAATTTCTTTCATCAATTAAATCTTTCATCCCTTACCACCTCATTTGTATCTTATTGCAAACGTTCTTTTCCCACGAATAAAAAAAGCCAAAAGTGAGAATGATTTTACCAAACTACTTTAAGAAACTGGAGGTCCTTCCATGGCTGGCTACAAAGTCGAAATCTGCGGTGTCAATACATCCAAACTCCCTATCCTCAAGGAAGAGGAAAAGAAAGAACTGTTCCAAAAAATCAAAGCTGGCGACGCTGCTGCCAGAGAAACTTACATTAAAGGGAACTTAAGGCTGGTCTTAAGCGTAATTAAGCGTTTCTCCGGCAACAATGAAAACGTAGACGATCTGTTTCAGATCGGCTGCATCGGATTAATCAAATCCATCGACAACTTCGATGACACCATAGGCGTCAAATTCTCCACGTATGCCGTACCTATGATTATCGGCGAAATCCGCCGTTACCTGCGTGACAACGCTTCTTCCATCCGCGTCAGCCGCTCGCTTCGGGACACGGCCTATAAGGCCATCCACGCCAAAGAGCAGCTTTCCAAAACATCCTTCAAGGAACCTACCATACAGGATATATCCGAGTCTACCGGAATCCCCAAGGAAGATCTGGTCTTTGCCTTAGACGCCATCCAAAGCCCGCTTTCCCTCTATGACCCGGTGTATACCGACGGCGGCGATACGCTTTATGTCATGGACCAGGTCAAAGACAAAAAAAACAAAGAAGAAAACTGGATTGAATCGCTTTCCATCGGCGACGCAATGAAGCATTTAAACCAGAGGGAGCATTACATCATAAAGCTCCGCTTCTTTGAAGGCAAAACACAAATGGAGGTTGCCGAAGAGATTCATATCTCGCAGGCCCAGGTCAGCCGCCTGGAAAAATCCGCCTTAAAAAGCATGCGTAATTATCTTTCCTGACCGGCAGCCTCCCTGTCCGCCGTGCCGTGCATCCCGCAGCACGGCACAGGCCGCACAGTATACCGTACCGGCGCCGCCCCATAAGCGCAAAGGACTTCCGCTGTTTCAAATTATAGCACACAACGCCGCTGTTTGCCCACTGTTTTTTTATGGTTTTGCCTCAAACGGCCCCTTCCGCTACTCTAAACGGATCATCTCTTTTTTGAGCCTGCGCATAATCTTTTTTTCCAGCCTTGAGATATAAGACTGCGAAATTCCCAGACGGTCCGCCACCTCCTTCTGCGTCAGTTCTCTGCCGCCGCCCCGGCCAAGCCCGTACCGCAGCTCCACAATCAGCCTCTCCCTGCCGGAAAGCTTATCGATCGCCTTGCCCAGCAGATGGTGCTCAACCTCCGCTTCAATATCCCGGTAAATCACATCCTCATCCGTTCCCAGAATATCCGACAGCAGAAGCTCGTTGCCGTCCCAGTCCACATTCAGCGGCTCGTCAATACTGACTTCCATTTTGGTTTTGCTGTTGCGCCTTAAATACATCAGGATTTCATTTTCAATACACCGGGATGCATAGGTCGCCAGCTTGATATTCTTCTGCGGATTAAACGTATTGATCGATTTGATCAGCCCAATCGTGCCGATCGAAATCAAATCCTCCACCCCAATCCCGGTGTTGTCGAATTTCTTGGCAATATAGACAACTAAGCGCAGGTTGTGCTCAATCAGCCTGCTTTTTGCCGTGGCTTCCCCGTGTTCCCCCAGGCAGCTGATACATTCCGCCTCCTCTTCCGCTTCCAGAGGCGGCGGCAAAACCTCCGCGCCTCCGATATAAAAGATGTCATTTTTCTGCCCGAACATCATATTATAGACGGATGACATCCATTTAAACTGAACCTGTCTGGGAATATTTATTTTTATGTACATAGCTTTTCCTCTCTTTTTTATTCATTACTTGAACACGCCGTCCCAAAGGGCGCTCTTTTTGCTGCCGTCAAGGGCATTTTCTCACTTATGCTGCCGTGCAGTATCATCCGGTACGGCCGGTTTTCAAACAGCGCGTCCTCCGCTGCCGCCAAAACCGCCGGCGCAAATACAATCCGTTCGTCGTCTTCTCCGACCGTTAAGCGTTCCACGGTAAATGCCTCCAGCATTCCCTGCCCGCAGCCCACGGACGAAAACGGGATGAACCGAACCGCAAACGCCTCCTTACCTCCCAGCGACGCAAACACGCCGCCCGCAATAATATGTACCGGCTCCTTCAGATAAGGGTCATACAGGGTATTCCCCGTGTCGTAAAGCGCCAAAAGCGACACCGTCCGCCCCCGGTGGCTGATCACGGCAGGATAAATCCGATGCACATTTTTTCGTTTCCTGCGTAAAATAGAAAGAAACACCCAAACCGGGACGGCGGAGAGAACCAGGCACAGCTCGTAATATCGCCCTCCCAGGACCGTTTGGTACAGCCATTCCATGCTTCCGCCTAACAGCAGAACAAGAAAATACATCAAAAGATAGGCTTTTACATAGATCTTTTTCCCCGCCGGGAAAAAACAGCACACCGTCATAACCGGATTTACGATAAAATGAATGCACAGGACATAAAGGTCATAATCGGAAAGCGTCAGAAACAACACGCATCCGGCAAGGCTTGACAGCGCGCAGCACAGCGCTGCCCGGGGCAGCCTTCTTTTCTGCTGCAGCACTTCACCGACTGCATACACAGCCAGAAAATCCAGATAAAAATTCGTTAGGAAAAATACATCCGCATAAAATCCATAATTCACTCTTCACCTCCAGCTTCTTTCTGCTGAACTTATTATAGTCGAATTTTTTTCTGAAATTTGTCAAACCAGGGACAGCGGAACGGGAAATCCATCTTAAAAAAATGACAAAAAAAGACCTTACGGGCATTCCGTAAGGCTTTTCTATATGAGAAAGGATTATTTGCGTGTGGTGTTCTTTAAGAAACTCGGGATCTCAATATTCTTTGCCGGGCTGTTTCCTTCCGGCTTTGAAGGCTTCTTTAATCCTCCGTAGTTAAAGGGCGCTGCGGAAGATGCGGGTGCGCTCTGCATACCCATGCCGCCGGGATTTGCCGCATAGGGATTGCCGCTGCCGGAGGATACCGGCCTTGCCGGGCTTGTCGCCTGACGGATGCCGCCTGTCATGGTGCCGGAAGGCGCCGCCGTCCCCCTGCCGCCGAAGGTACCGTACCGGGCAGTGCCCTGCGGCTTGTTCTGGGCGGGCTCCTGGCTCTCCAATCCGGTCGCAATCACCGTAATCTGCACCTCGTCCGCCATGGTTTCGTCGTATTTCGCACCGAAAATGATATTGACGTTGTCCCCGGCCAGATCCTGCACATGGCTTGCCGCATCGTTGGCATCCATCAGCGAAACGTCGCCGGAAATATTGATAATAACATGGCTCGCCCCGTCAATCCGCGTCTCAAGCAGCGGGCTTCCGACGGCAAGCGTAACCGCTTCAAGCGCCTTATCGTCGCCTTTGGCCGAGCCGATGCCGATATGCGCCAGACCCTTGTCCTTCATAACGGTCTGCACATCCGCAAAATCCAGGTTGATCAGTGCGGGAATGTTGATCAGATCCGTAATGCCCTGAACCGCCTGCTGCAAAACCTCGTCCGCCTTCTTTAACGCGTCCGGCATCGTCGTCCGGCGGTCTACGATTTCAAGCAGCTTGTCATTCGGGATTACGATCAACGTGTCCACGCATTGCTTTAAACGTTCTATGCCCGCAAGCGCATTGACCATACGGGTCTTTGCTTCAAACTTAAACGGCTTGGTTACGACGCCAACGGTCAGAATCCCCTGCTCCTTGGCAATCTGCGCCACGACCGGAGCAGCTCCCGTACCGGTACCGCCTCCCATCCCGCAGGTGACAAAGATCATGTCTGCGCCTTTGACCGCTGCCGCCAGCTCTTCCGCGCTTTCTTCCGCCGCCTTCTGGCCTACCTCCGGCTGCGCCCCTGCACCCAGTCCCTTTGTCAGCTTCTCGCCGATCTGAATTAACTTCGGCGCCTTACAGTTCATCAGAATCTGCTTGTCCGTATTCACTCCGACAAACTCGACTCCTCCGATACATTCGTCTATCATTCTATTTACTGCATTATTTCCAGCGCCGCCCACTCCGATTACAATAATCTTTGCACTGGAATCTATTTCTGGTGTCATTATTTCAAGCAAGGTAGCTCCTCCTCTTTTTACCCATTATTTATCTGAAATAGTTACTTCATAACTCTATGTAATGTAATCTAATCCATCATACGGTATACTCCAACATATATATAATATATTTTTTTGCTCCGTTTCGCAACAAAAAAATCAAAAAATTTTTATTTATTCTCCTGGAAAATAATATCCGTGCTGTTTTCCGCCCAGTTTTCCACATGCAGCGTGCCGGCTCTGCCGGATAACTGCGGCAGGATATAGGGCAGGCGCAGGATTTTCTGTGTCAGGCTGTCCGTATCGCCCAGCAGCACCCGTATGCCGCCGTACATCAGAGAAATCTCTCCGCCCTCGTCGAAATATATTTTCTCCGGAACCACCTCATTTTTCTTTAACGCCTGTGTCGTGACCAGAAGGCTCCTCAACACCTTTTCGTCATTCAGCGGAAGCTTTTCATACAATACGACCTTATCGCAGGAAAGCCCCTCTATCTGCGGGATGTCTTCAATCGTATCCTGAGACGTCTCCACAACGAACCCGTCCTTGTCAAAATAGGCGTTCTGCCCGATCGCGGAAATATAAACATATCCGAGCATCGCTTTTTCGTACACATGCACCTTTACGGTGTGCGGGTTTTTTAAGGAAATCTCCATGGAATCAATAAACGGAATTTCCTTTACATCCAGAAAACGGTATTTTAACAGGACATACAGGGAATTCCAGGAATATTCGTCCTCCCGGATAAACTGCCCAATCTGTTTATCCGAATAATATTTGTTGCCCTCTACCACGATTTCCTTTACGGTAAATACCTTCCACACCACAAGCACGGCGGCTGCCGACAGCAGCAATACCGCAAGGAATACGCTCAGCAATATTTTTCTTTTCTTTCTGCGCCGTCCCCTTTTGCGGACGATCTCCTCCCTGTTTTTTTTCAAATTAAACCATCTCCAGTCTGATGCCGCGTGATACGCTCAATGCCAGCCCCATCTCCGTTAAAAGGATTGCCACCGAGGTTCCCCCGTAGCTGATAAACGGGAGCGTAACCCCGGTATTGGGAATGGAATTGGTCACAACCGCTATATTTAAAATAACCTGAATCGCAATATGTGCCATAATTCCGACTACAATCAATGCGCCGGACAAATCCCGGGCATTATTGGCGATGACCAGAAAACGCCAGATCATCAGCAAAAACAGCAAAATGACACAAATCGCGCCAAACAGACCCAGCTCCTCGCAGATAATGGAAAAAATCATATCATTCTGCGCTTCCGGCAAAAATCCGAGCTTTTGCATGCTTTCCCCAAGCCCTTTTCCAAACAGCCCGCCCGATCCGATCGCGTAAAGTCCCTGCAGGGTCTGGTAGCCTTTCTCAAAATCCTCCGGATGCAGCCAGATCGAAAGGCGTTCCGTCCGATACCCTTCCGCAAATATGTAGATGGCTCCAAATGCCACCACAAGCCCGATCATCAGAAAAAAATGCAGATATTTCGGGCTCGCCACAAAAATCAGGCTCATGCTGATTCCGAGTATGATAATCGCCGTACTTAAATTGCTCATCGCGACAATCCCGACCACCGGAGCGATAATCAGCAGAAGCTTGCACACCGTTTTCAGCTCGCCCACCCGTTTGGCCGACAGGCTGATCAGGGCGGAAAGGAACAGGATTACCGATATCTTTGCCAGCTCCGAGGGCTGAAAGGACAACGGCCCGATTTTTAACCACCGGGTAGACCCGTTTAAATTTGTCCCTTTAAAAATAACCGCAACGCAAAGCGCCAGGGAACCCAGATAAGCCAGCCAGCTTATATTCAGCCAGAAATGGTAATTCGTCCTTGCCATGACAAACATGCCGCAAAACCCTAAAATGGAGGCAAAAAGCTGTTTTTTCAGATAAAACGCAGAGTCGTTCATCTTTAGCTTGGCGTTATAAGAGCTTGT